>JAWXTR010000051.1:0-20565 GCA_044433365.1 Rikenellaceae bacterium | reverse complement strand
ATTAAATCTCAATATAGCACCACTATATTTTCGATTCAATAGCAAAAAATCTCATCTCCAATAGCACTTTTAAAAATACACCAATAATTATTTTACCCTACTTAAATAAAAATTTTTAATGACTAATCAAAAAGATATTTATCAAAAATTTTTATAGGTTAGTTTAAAAATAAGTTCGGACAAAAAATTATGGGTTTTAGTTTTTTTTATAATTAATTGTTTTACTTATAAATTTCTACGAAACTATACAAAAAAAAATTAATTTCCAACAATAATTTAAAATTATTTTACGTTTATGTAAATTTAATTTTATAAACTACTGAAATTCAGTAATTTTATTTTTTATGGTTTTTTAATATTTTTCTTTTAATTTGAAACTAAATTATAAATTTATCCTATTTTTTATATTTATTTACTATTTGAATTATCGTATTTTAATAAATATATATAGCATATTATTTTTATTATTTTATATTTTATTTACATTATAAATAGGTATTCATTTGAATTATCATTTTTTAAATCACTCGTTTTCAATTAAATTTTGATAAATTAAAATTATTTTGTACCTTTGCACCCGAATTTGCGTGATGGAAGTGATTAGTAGTTAATCTTAGAGTAACGCAACTAAAAATATTTTTATAAAATGAAAACAATTGAATTAAAAGCTGTAAAGAGAGAATCTAACGGCAAAAAAGGTGCTAAAAGCGTAAGAAATGCAGGTGGTATTCCATGTGTAATTTATGGTAACGGTGAAAACATTCACTGCTCTATCGAAGAGGCAGATGCAAGATCACTTATCTACACTCCAAGTTCTTATATCGTAAACCTTAACTTCGGTGATGCAACTGAGAGCGTAGTAATGCGTGAGGTTCAATACCACCCAGTTAAAGATAACGCTATGCACATCGATTTTTACCGTATTGATGAGTCTAAACCTATCATGATTGACGTTCCTGTTAAACTTACAGGTATCGCTGAAGGTGTTAAAAGTGGTGGTAAACTTATGTTATCTAAACGTAAACTTACAATCTCTGCTCTTATCAACAAACTACCAGACGAACTAGAAATCAATATTTCAGATCTTCAACTTGGTAAATCTATCTTTGTTTCAGATATCAATGTAGAGGGTATTACTGTTCACACTCCTGAGACAACTGCAATTTGTGCTGTAAGAATGACTCGTGCAGCTCGTGGTGCAGCAGCAGCAGCGGCAGCAGCAGCAGCAAAAAAATAATCATCTCTACCGAATTTTGGTTAGTAGATGTTAGTTAAGGGAAGTTCCCTTAGAATATAAGCCTTCTCTCTTTTGAAGGCTTATATTTTTGTTTAAGGAGGGGTTTAAATTAATTATAAATGATAAATTATAAATTGTAAAAAAGTCACTTTTGTTATTTCTGCAAGTTATAAGTAGTGTAAAACAATTATTGCCATATTCTTAATAGCACTCTTGGAGCGATATTTTTCACTATTAAATCTCAATATAGAACCACTATATTTTCGATTCAATAGCAAAAAATCTCATCTCCAATAGCATTTTTAAAAATACACCAATAATTATTTTACCCTACTTATCAATACACTCATTCATAATTCATAATTTATAATTCATAATTTAAATCCGCCATTATTAAGATTAAATATGAAATACCTTATAGTTGGACTTGGTAATATAGGCAGTGAATATTCAAATACTCGACACAATATAGGCTTTAAGGTGCTCGATGAACTTGCATCGAAATCAGATGTTAGCTTTTCAACTGAGCGTTATGGCGATGTAGCCACAATGCGATTTAAAGGTCGCACTTTAATACTTCTAAAGCCATCGACTTACATGAACTTAAGTGGTAAGGCGGTAAAATATTGGATGGAGCGTGAAAAAATATCATTAGAGAATTTAATGGTCGTTGTCGACGATTTAGCAATACCATTTGGTAAAATTAGAATCCGAAAAAGTGGTAGTGATGCTGGACACAACGGACTAAAAAATATCAATGAGCTTCTATCTACTCAAAACTATATTAGAATTAGAATGGGAATAGGTAGTGATTTTGCTCGTGGTATGCAGGTAGACTTTGTTTTAGGTGAGTGGAGTGATGAGGAGAAAGAGACTCTTAAAGAGCATATAACCAAAGCAACTGAAGCTATCAAAGCCTTTTCTACTATTGGTATCGACCGCACTATGAATCAATACAATAGCAAATAAAATTTATAACACAAATTCCAAATTTTACCAATTATTAGTAAAATTTTGAAATTTAACGATAAATTATTATCTTTGCTGCTAAATATAATCATAGTTATAGATAATTTAGCATTTTTATATCTAAAATTATATTTTCGGAAAATCTAATAAATTAATTATTAAATATCCCACTATAGTTTAACATATAACCACAATTTTCAAAGATGGTAAAAAACCAACATACAATATCTCAAGAGGTTTCATTCTCTGGAAAAGGCTTGCATAGCGGACTAAATGCAAATATCACTATTAAACCAGCAGCCGTTAACCATGGCATCAAATTTCAACGTATAGATTTAGAGGGTGCTCCTATTGTAGCAGCTCTAGCTGAGAATGTTATAGATACCTCAAGAAGTACAACTATCGGTGCATCAAATGGTGCAAAAGTTATCACTTTAGAGCATCTTATGGGCGCACTTTATGCCTCAGAAATAGACAACGCTCTTATTGAAATCGACTCTGTAGAGGTGCCTATTCTTGATGGTTCTGCTGCACTATACATCGAAAAATTTCAAGAGGTAGGTGTAACAGAGCAAGATGCAAAAAGAGAATATTTCACTATCGACAAGAAAATGGTCTATGAAGATAGCGAAAGAGGTGTAAAAATCGAAATTTTCCCAGATGATAGCTTCTCTGCAAATGTAAATGTTGACTTTGATTCGAGAGTTGTAGGACGACAATACTCAGCAGTAACTTCAAACGAAGAGATTAGCACAAACATTGCTCCATGTCGTACTTTTGTATTTTTACATGAGCTTATGCCGCTAATCGACAACAACTTAATAAAAGGTGGCGATATAAACAATGCACTTGTAATTGTTGAAAAGCCTCTACCTGCCGATGAGTTAGAAAAATTATCAAAAATATTTGACAAAGTAGATCTTTCGGTTGAAAAAAGCGGCTACCTTAACAACGTAGAGCTTCGTGGTGATAACGAGATTGCCCGTCACAAAATGTTAGACCTTATTGGCGACCTTTACCTTATTGGAAAAAGAATTAATGGCAAGGTTTTTGCAACACGTCCAGGTCATAAGGCTAATACAGAGATGGCAAAAATCATCAGAAAAGAGATTAAAGCATCTGCTTCAAAGCCTAACTACAAATATGATATCAACAAAGAGCCAGTTTACGATATTAACAAGATTAAGACAATACTTCCACATCGTCCTCCGTTCTTGTTAGTAGACAAAATTTTGGAACTTACCGAAACATCGGTTGTTGGTATCAAAAACGTTACAATGAACGAACCTTTCTTTGTTGGTCACTTCCCTGAAGAACCTGTAATGCCTGGGGTATTACAATTAGAGGCTATGGCGCAATGTGGTGGTATTCTTGCTCTATCAACTGTCGATGAACCTCACCGCTATTCGACCTATTTTGCTAGAATCGATAATGTTAAGTTCAAACGTAAGGTTGTTCCAGGCGATACATTAATGTTTATACTTGAGCTTACTGAGCCAATCCGTAGAGGTATGGTTATGATGCAAGCAAAAAGTTTTGTTGGCGACCAACTTGTATGCGAAGCGTTCCTTGTTGCACAAATTGCTAAAAACAAATAAACATAACTTGTAAAGTTAATTATATATTGAAGATTTAAGGTTTTTAAATATTTTATTTACTACTTTTAGACCAATTCAAACGGAATATTATTCATTAGTTTGGTTAACACTCTTCAAAAAAATATACTAAATATTATGATAGACAAATTAGCGTATGTACACCCTGATGCAAAAATTGGCAAAGATGTTATAATCGAACCTTTTGCCTATATTGCAGCAGATGTAGAGATTGGCGATGGTACGCATATACACTCAAACGCAGTTATTCGTGATGGTGCACGCATTGGTAAGGGTTGCAAAATCCACTCTGGTGCTGTTATCGCAGGTGAACCACAAGATTTGAAATTTAAAGGTGAATATTCACTTGCAATTATAGGGGATAACACCACCGTTAGGGAGTGTGCTACAATCAATAGGGGAACAGCTGCTAAGGGCAAAACTGTAGTTGGCAGCGACTGTTTAATTATGGCTTGCGCTCATGTAGCTCATGATTGTGTAGTTGGCGACCATGTAATCCTTGTAAATTGTGTGCTTTTAGCAGGTGAAGTTGAGATTGGCGATTGGGCAATTTTAGGAGGTGATAGTGCTGTTCATCAATTTGTTAGAATTGGTGCTCATGCTATGATTGGCGGTGGCTGTTTTGCCACTAAAGATGTTCCTCCTTTTGTTAAAGCGGCTCATAGCCCTTTAACTTATGTTGGTGCCAACATTTTAGGCTTGCGTCGTAGAGGATTCAGTGCTGAGCAGATAGAATCTATTCAAGATACATTTAGAGTAGTATTCCAAAGCAACCTAAACTACACAAATGGATGTTTAAAAGCCGAAGAGGAGATACCTCAATCAGCAGAGAGAGATTTAGTAATAGATTTCATCAGAACATCTAAACGAGGAGTTATTAAACAGTATAATTCTAATTTAAAATCTGAAGAGTTTTAAATTTTTGATTCAAATAATTTTAGGCGATACATCTTAAAAATGTATCGCCTTTTTTATATTCACAGGGTAATTCGAAAAATGAGTTTTTGGAATACGCCAAATTACAATTTGTGGCTCAGCTGTAGAGACGTAGCCCTGCTACGTCTGGTTTGGATTTGGCTTGGCAAATTCAATTTTGGTTGCCTTAGTAAGCTCATTTTGCTTTGCAAAATTCGATTTTAGACGTAGCACGGCTACTATACTGCATCTTGCGGAAACAATTTTTGAGAAAGAACCATAAAAAGTTTAAAATCCATATATTTGCAGTAAAAAAATATTAATCATCCAACTTCCCAACGCAGATAACGACGATAAAGATAGCTTCTTACCTTTGTGGGTGCAATTCTAATTAAAAAACGCAAAAATATGTTTTTTAACATTTTTGGTAACGAGATTATTTTTAATCTATAAAAATTATACTGCAATCGCACCTCACTAAGAGCATATTTTACACCTCCACGCCGAGCAATCATATCTATTCCTCCACGCACTTTAACAAGTGGACGTTGAATATTGTAAAATTTCATTCCGAAAAATTTCATTCTACCCCAAAGCCAATAATCCTCTAATAAATAAAACCTTTCGTAGCTTCCCGCTCTTAAAACATCATCTTTCTTAAACATTACGGTCATGTGGTTGAAAGGCGATTTATTTTTCATAAATATTGTCAGCTCTTCATCGCTCTGAGGCACTCGTCGTTGACCCTCAACTATTTCGCTAATTGCAGAAAATTCATTAATCCATCCACCTACAATAGAAAGAGACGAATCAGACTCAAATCTATGAAGCTGGAGTTCAAAACGATAAGGAAAAGATATATCGTCGCTATCCATCCTAGCCACTAAATTATAGCTGCAATGTTTAAGACCAATATGAAGAGCTATTCCCAACCCCACATTTTCGTTTATCTCTATAATTTTTACTACCGATGGATATTGGTCGAAAAAATCGTCACAAACCATATCCAATTCCCATCCCAAATAGCCATCTTTAACAATCACTATCTCATCTGGTCGAACTGTTTGCCAATCATAAATACTCTCAAGTGCAGCTTTTAGATAGCTTGGCTTCTCTTTGTGGTAAACCGATATTAAAACGCTAAATTTTTCCATGCCTTACAACTGTTTTTGATAAACTTTTTTATATGCCTCAAAAAATTTCTCTTCATTATAAGAGGTGATAAACTTTCGATTAATAGCCTTTCCAAACGAACCATTATTTGCTGCCAACATAATAGAATTTACGATTTTACGAGGCTGCGAAAGAGGGAAAATTTCGAGTGTAGACTCAAAACACTCCTCTATAACTGGCAAATCTGATGCTACACACACCTTGCCATAAATTGCAGCCTCTAAAAGAGTCAAAGGAAACCCCTCACTCCTACTTGGAAGAGCAAAAATATCGTAATATGGTAGATATAGATGACTATTAGCCCTGTAGCCAGTAAATTTACATCTACTATCGACTCCAAGCTTTCTAGCCAATTTTTCGAGTTTTCGCCGCTGCTTACCATCTCCAACGACAAAAAGTTTAAAATCTGGAAGCATAGGTAGTGCCTTAATTACAATATCTACCCCTTTTCGTGGGGTTAAAAGAGCATTTATACCAATCAAATGGTGATTGTCGACACCACTACTACCATTTTTAAACTCCATAACCTCTTTAACTAACTTCTCATCAAGTTTTTCAGTTGTATCAATTATGCGAGTATTATAGCAATAGTATAGTTTCTGGTTGTCAATCCACTTTTGATAGTAATGTAGAGCATCGTTTGAGAGTGCCACCACCTTATCCATACGTTGCAAGAATTTCAACCATTTTCGACCAAAAATAGCAGATACTAATGAGTTATATTGATATTTCAAATCCTCAAAGATGTAGTTGTGAATAGTCGAGACGTATAGCACTTTGCCCGAATATTCACGATATCGAGCAACATACCTATCAGGACGATAACCGTGTGAGTGTACTGTATCGAAAGGGGTAAAATCTATCTTATCACCCCTTTCTGGAATCATCTCAACAGAGGTATTATTGATAAATTCAACTAAATTTTCATCTTTTTTATCGAAATAGTACACCTTACAGTAGTGACCATCTCGTGTCATAACATCGACCAAATTTCGAACCACAATCACTGGTCCAGTTGCCGATAGGGAGGGGATTATATAGGCTATTTTCATTTTAAATTATAAATTTTAAATGATAAATTTTAAATGACAAATTATAAATGACAAGCAACTTATAATTTATCATTTATAATTTACAATTAAGGGGAGTTCTAATAATTAGTTTTATTTGATTTTTCTTTTTGAAGTTTTAGATTTGGATTTTGCAAAATGTGAGCGTAGTGGTGCCTACGGTGCTTTTTGTAAAATTCAAAGATGAGACTTCAAAATGGAAAAGCAGATGAAATCCAATTTTTAGAAGTTCCCTTAAATAAAGTTATACTCTGCAAAATTATCTACAGCAATATTCAAACCTAAAATTGCAAAAGCAATCAATATCAATATAAGCCCCACTATCGGACGAGATTTGGGAGTGACTAAATAGAAAAACATCGGCATCAACATCACCTCTGTTACCGAAAAAAAGGTGGCAATACGAGCAGCAACGATTGTAAAATCGTTCCATACAAGAAGCCAACAAAGCGATATCATTAAAGGGGTGATAAACAGGCGAAAATAGTCCATTTTTTGCTCTAAAACCGACCAATATCTCAAAGCTACCACCACTAATAATAGCTGTTTTAAGATTGTAGGATTGGTAAAAACCGACCCTTGCGAAGCCTCCATCATCCAAGAATAGACTAAAATTCTCTGAAAAATCCCTCCCGTGGGCATCAGTATAATAATTTTACCAAAAGGTAGGAAAATAGCAAAGAAAATTGAAAAAGCTATAATATAGAGCCACACCTTTCGACTCCAATTAAATCTGTAGATTGGATATATTATAAAAAATAGAGCTGCGCCAATGTGAAATCCTGTAGCTAAGCTAACTAAAAGAGAGAATTTTATAAATCGTTGTCGAAAAACATACCTCAAACTCCATAGCACAATAGCAGCTGCAACACCCGAACGAATCTGCATCGTTTCACGAAAAAGATAGGTGTGTACAAAGTAAAAAAGAAGTGTCAGAAGAAAATACTTTGAATAACGACTATAAAACGAGAGATTTAACCCTACTGCAATTGCAGCAATAACAAAAAAATGGATGGTAGGATTTGCGGTAAATAGTGATACTATATAGGCTGTAAGGTTGTAGAGCGGCTCAAAGATTGCCGACTTTTCAAAACGGCTGTAGTTGTATCCCACCTCAACAATCTCTAAAAAAGCATCTCGATACTCTATCCAATCGGGTGTTTCAAAACGTAAAGCGGCAAATAGAACTAGCAAAATAGCTGACAAAAGCAAAAAAATACGACGGTGAGCTATTTTTAACCCTATACTATCCCAAATTGATAAAAATGAGAGTATAAAAAATATTATAAAATATGGCTCCACTTCCTAAAACCTTACTATCTTCCAAAAATATGATTGACACAATCTTACTGCAATTTTTAGAAGAGTTATCGGCTCAATTCTCGCCTCTTTTAGCTTTAAAAGCGAACTGTAGTAGGCTATCATACCGTTGGGATTATTGCGAACGAGTCGATTAAAGTTTAGTGTCAATCCATCCCTTTGATATTGACAAATATATATGCCGATATTGTAACATTTTAAAAGATGAGAGGTAGAGAGTGCTATTTTATTCCACACTATAGCCTCACTAACAAATTTTTCATTTTCAAACTCTGGAAAAGGGAATTTTTTGATTATATCGGTACGAAACACCTCTGCTTTATCCTGTGTAATTTTCCAAAGGTAGTGTATGGTTATAGCCGAGCCAGATATTCCATCTTTTACAAATGGAGCGCCTATAATTTTGCCATTTTTAGGGTTTATCCTACGAAAACATAACCCTGCATAACTATATTTAAACGCTATTTCACTCCACTTTCGCTCTATTGTGGATATTGCATCAAAAGTTAGGTAGTCGTCGCTATCGACAATAAAAAACAGCTCACCTTTTGCCTCTTTCACTCCCCTATTTATGGCTCTATGCTTCCCTCCATTCTCTGTGGAAATATAGTTTATCGTAATTAACTGCTCGTTAATCCATTTTTCGACCAGCTCAGTACTATTATCACTGCTTCCATCATCGACTATAAGCCATTCAAAATTTGAACTATCTTGCATAATCAACGAATTATAGAGCCTTTCAAGCGTAAAGGCACGATTGTAGGTAGGGGTAAAAATTGTCACCATATAACTCCATTTAGCGTTTATATAATCGATATATAGCTCCAAATACTCTATTACGAACTATAGTTTGATAAATTTTCGATTTAAATCTATTTTTTGGGGTTTGCCATGAGTTTTCACCCCAATGTATGGTATAGCTATCACGTTTTATCTCTAAATTTGCCAAATCGGGACAAAAATAGCTGCTCGGATATATAAACACACCCTTATCTATCTCCATAATCTCCTCTTTTAGAACTAAATCGGGGTAGATAGTTTTTAAAACATTAAACATGTGCTGACCTATTACAGTCGTCGAGTCGCTAGGCTCAACTATATACTCCAATTTATCGTAATAGTCTAAAATCTTTCTAAAAATCGGATGCTCTTTTTTACATCCAAACACTCCTGCTTGTAACGTAGAGCCATACTCCAGCCCAAAAAAGGCAGTATGTTTTGAAAATGGTTCTAAAGAGCGAATCATCTGCATATCTATATCAAGATATATTCCACCATACAAATAGAGCACTTTTAAACGTATATAGTCCGACACAAACGCCCATTTTTTTAATCTATAAGCCTCCTTACAGTAGTCGTTTTCATTTATGTCAAAATTTAACTCATTCCACTCTATTATCTCCCAATCGGGCATAATCTTTCGCCAAAGCGATATAAAAAGTTGAAATTTTTCGGGTATCTCTTTTCCTCCAACCCAGACGTAGTGTAGTTTTTTTGGAATCATGTAATTAGGTTTGAAATTTTATTTGTTTTTTTTAAATTCTAGGGGAGTTCTAAATTCTGGATTTTGAGAGATTTTTCTTTTTAAGGCTTTAGATTTGGATTTTGCGAATATAGGCTGTAGTGGCTCCTACCGCCTTTATTTGCAAAATTTAAAGATGAAGTCTTAAAATGGAAAAGCTCCGAAAGCCAGATTTTAGAAGTTCCATCTAGCCATTATCTCCTGTTTGATATCTCTATTCAAAACTGTAAACCAGCTTACCAAAACAATAATTAAGGTAGAGATAAGAGATAGAAGCAGTAAATCTACGAACGTTTTATTCAAAAAGCGTGCAATTACAAAAATTATAGGAAAAGTTACCACTATTAATTTTATTAGCGGTATTAATGAACATTTCAAAATTTTCAAAATTTGGATTTTTTCTACAAGTAGTTTTATTGTATAACAGTTGCTAGCAAAAGCCAAAAATACAATTACAATATTGAAAACAAAGGGGAAAATTGGCTCCATGCCCAATCGAAATGCAAGATAAGTAGTAGGAATTACCAATAGATAGAGAGTCCCATTAATAAAACTCAACCGCCTAATATCACCAACTCCATGGATAGCCATTGAAAGTACATTTGTAAGCGAACTACCGATATTTGCAATCAACATACAGCTTACAAATTGTGCGGTATACTCTGGAACATCGCCAAGCCATAGGCTTAATATATAATCTATTCTTAATATCAAAGGTAGTGAAATGATATATAGCAACAGAGTCGTATATTTTAAACCCGACTCAATTAAAAATGTAAATTTTTGAATATTTTGCTCTGTATAACTCTTTATAATTTGGGGTTTTAGTGCTGTTTGAATATTTATAGAAAAAGCCATTACAGCCGCCTGCACTTGTAGCGAAACTCCATAAGCGGCATTTACTAGAGTGCCAAAAAAAAGATTAATCAGCAGGTTAACGCCCTGTATCATACCCACTGTACTCATATTTCCATACAAATCTATCGCTGCAAAACGCCCAACAGCCCTAACTTTCTCTTTGGATAGTGTAGGGCGTAGTCTACTCTCTGGAATATTTCGGTAGCAATAGAAAAAATAGCATAGAAATGTTATAAAACTTACCAAAAATAGAAATTTTCCGTAATATACCAACCTTTTTTCACTAAAATAACTAAGCGATAGAGCTGCCAATAACTTTAACACTACATTTAAAATATCAATAATAGCAAAAGGCTTAAATTGCTCTTTGGCAATTATTAATGAGTTATAGGGTGAGTATAAAAAGGTGGTAATAGATGTTAGAATAACATAGTGAAATAGCGTTACCGCCTCTTGCACTCTATTTGGTGAGATATTTAGTTTGTTTTTTATAATCCAAAGACCAATAGTCTCTCCTAGAACTACCACCAATAGAGAAAATATAAGATGAATAAAAAAAATGGATGAAAATATAGTTGGATTCTCCTCTTTTTCGTAAGCGCATATAAATCTAACAGATGCACCATTAATAGAGTTGCTCACAAATAGCAGAAGTGTTAAAACCCCTGCCACAATTGTGTAAATTCCAAAATCTTCAACTCCTAACCTATTTAATATCACTCGTGAACTGTAAAGTAGTATTAACATACTTACCAGCATACGAAAATAGAGCAGTAATGTATTTTTTGCCACTCTTCTACCCTCAAAATTTGCTTTTACCATTAAAATTAATTGATAGAAACCTCTAATATCTCTCAAAATAGATAATTTAGAACTCTCCTGATTCTTTATGGAGGCTTTCAAAAATTATACAAATAGTTAGGAATGCGAATAAAACCAATTATTAGAACTTCCCATATATAATAGGGTCTTAAACTTATTAGTTCTAAAAATATTGACATAATTGTAACTAATTGGAATTTAGATGATTGAGAGTGTTTTGAAAAAATGCTTATTGTTAAATTATTATTTAAATAGTTTAAAAAAAATATCTAAAAATAGGTTTTTTCGATAAAAAACGGTAAATTTGTAGCCATAAAATAAATATAACGTAAAGTTTTTAAGAAGAAATTAAATTAATCCCCCAAAATTACAAATTAATTATGAAAAAATTTTTAACTACAATGCTTTTTGCTATTGCAGCGTTGACAACAACAACTGCACTAGCGGCAAAAACGGTAAAATTTACCAAAGAGATTGCAGATGATGCAACCTATGCTCTTTATCAAACCTTAATGGACAACAAGATTGAAGCTGGTACTACTATCGAATTTGAAAAGGGAGTTTACCACTTCCATCCAGAGAAAGCGCATGAGCAATTTTGTTATATCTCTAACCACAATGATGAGCTTTCACGTATAGCTTTCCCAATTTTTGATGCCGATGGCATTACAATCGAGGGTAACGGTTCTACTTTTATCTTCCACGGTCGTTTGATTCCTTTCTGGATGGAAAATAGTAAAGATGTAAGAGTCAATAATATTACTATCGACTTTGATGTGGCTTTTCATAGTGAGGGTGTGGTTGTGGCTACAAACGAAGCAGAAAAAAGTGTAGATATTAAGTTCTCAGATGAATATCCTTATGAAATCCGCAACGGTAAAATCTATTTTATTAAGCCTTACTATCAGCACGATTTAGGGCAGGTAATGTTTTATGATCCAAAAACTGGAGGTCCATCTTATCAGACAGAAAATCATGCTTTGACTGTATCGTCAATATCAAAAGATGCAGTAAGATTTAATCCAAAAGATTACAAATACAAAACAGATAGTAAAGAACGTCACATAGGTGGTAGAGGTTCGTTAAATGCTTTAGAAGCTGTTGAAATTAGTCCTAATGTAGTGCGATTTTATGGACAAAGAAAAGCTATGCCGCCTGTAGGAATGATTTTAACAACAAAAGGTGGTCAAGATGTTAATCGTTTTGCCCCAGCTTTTAAAGGACACAACGTTACAAATTTCAATGCTGAAAATGTTACTGTTCACCATGCTGGAGGTATGGCTTTCCTTTTTGAAAATTGCGAAAATATTGATATTTACAAATCTAAAGTGGTTCCGTCTAATGGTCGAGTAGTATCTTCTACTGCTGATGCTACTCACTTTGTTGGTTGTCGTGGCAAAGTATCGCTTCGTGATTGCGTTTTTCATGGTCAGCTAGACGATGCTATGAATGTGCATGGCACCTACCAAGAGGTTATGGATGTTCTCGACAAACACACCGTTGGTGTTCGTATGGGACACTACCAACAGCTCGGTTTCCAACTTGCAAAACCAGGTGATAAAATTGGTGTTGTGCGCCTTAGTGAGTCGTTCCATGCTTATGAGACATTAACTGTAAAATCTGTAAAATTTATCAATGGTCGTTACCAACGTATCACTTTCAATGAAGAGTTGCCAAGCAGAATTTCGGATGCTGACCTACTAGAAAACCTTTCAGCATATCCAGAGGTATTAGTCGAAAATTGTGATATGAGCCGCAACCGTGCTCGTGGTATTCTACTATCTACACCTGTAAAAACAGTAATCCGTAACAACTATTTTGGTACTGAGATGACTGCAATTCTACTTCCTGTTGAGAGCAGTAGCTGGTATGAGTCGGGAAATGCTACAAATGTACTTATCGAGGGTAACACTTTCCAAGATTGTGTAACAGGAGGTATGGATGCAGCAGTTATTCGCTTTGTAACCGACGACGAGAGTCCAAACACAGCATTTAGTAATATTGAAATCAAAAACAACACCTTTAACCATATCGACAATCTAGTTCTTGAGGTTAGTAACGTAGATGGACTTCTATTTGAGGGTAACACAATTACACACTCTGATACTTATCCGCAGCAGTTTCCTAACCAACCTGCTATTAGAGTTCAATATAGCAAAAATATTAAGTTTAAAAAGAACAATTACGAGGGTAAAGCTACCACTATCGTTGAATCGGTAAAAGGTATGGAAGAGCTTAAATTTAAATAATATAATTATTCATGCCAATAAAGGGCATGAAAAACCTTCTTCCGCTTTAAGAAAAGCGAAGCGAAGCCGTGAGTGGAAACGAACGATTTTTGCCAGCCCTCTGGGCGTGCTTTTTCTAAAAAAGCATTAACAAAAGTTATTTTTTTATAACTCAGATTGTAAAAATAGCTCAAAATAGCTCAAAAATTTCAAACCTTTATTCGCATTATTCTATAATCTTATGAGAAAATTTCTTTCTGTTTCATTATTAACACTTTCATCGCTTTTAGCATTTTCAAATGCTCAGGCGCAAGAGCAAAAAGAGTTTAAATACATTGGCAACCCTCTGGTTCGCCATGTATTTACAGCCGATCCTACTGCACGTGTCTTTAACGACCGTCTATATGTCTACACCTCACACGATAGACAGGAGGCAGACTACTACACAATGACCGATTGGCATGTGTTCTCTACCGATGATATGAAAAATTGGGTAGATCACGGTGCTTTCTTCGGTCTTGACGATATCCCTTGGGCTGAAAGTATGGCGTGGGCACCCGATTGCGTAGAGCGAGATGGTAAATACTACTTCTACTACCCTGTAGAGCGTGCTAAAATCGGTGTAGCTGTGTCGGATAATCCAACTTCTGGATTTAAAGATAGTGGTGCTCCACTTATTGACAAAGCTAAGAACGAAAAATTAATAGGTCCTGAGCCTATCGACCCATCGGTTATTATTGAAGATGGTGAGGCTTATATGTTTTTTGGTTGTCGAGAGTTTCGTATGGTTCAACTCGACGAAAGCATGACAAAAACTAAAGGAAAAGTTAAAAAAGTCGAGATTTTAGGCAATGAGGGTCATGAGCAAAATAATGGAGGTTATTACGGTGAAGGTCCTTTTGCGTTTAAACGTGGCGATACTTTCTACATGGTCTACTCAAATGGTTGGGGTAATACGAGTACTATGGTATATGCCACTTCTGATAAAGTTGAGGGTCCTTATACTTACCAAGGCGAGATTATTCCAAACGTAGGCTGTAGTACCTCTCACGGTTCGCTTGTAGAGTTTAAAGATGAGTGGTATATCTTCTACCACACTCAAGATTTATCGGGCAAGGGGCATCGTCGTTCGGTAGCTTTCGATCGTATTTCATTTGATAAGGATGGAAAAATCAAAAAAGCTGTTCAAACTCGCTCTGCACTATCGCAAGGTGAAGATTACTACAACGGCAAAGGTCGTATTGCTATCAGCTCTGACGGCAACAAGCACGATAACGACGATATGCAGGCAAGTATGATGACGCTAATGATTTTGGCTGAGGCAAACCTACAATCTAAAACCACTCTTTACACCTATGCCGATCATATTTGGGGAAGTGAAGGTAACGACCTTGAGATTATGAAGGTTAGCACTGAGGTGTGTGGTGAGAAGTTTGGCTTTACATCTACCAACTTTATGGCTGCTGTAGAAGATCCTGAAAAGGCGTATAATGCAATGCGTGATGAGATTCTAAAATCTACTGCCGACGACCCACTATTTATTTTGGCTGCTGGACCTATGCAGGTTGTAGGTGAGGCAATTAATAGAGCTATGAAGATTGACCCTAATTCGTTAAACTATATAACAGTGATTTCACACTCTATTTGGAATGAGATTCATGCCGATAATCATGAGATAGAGGGTAGTGTGCATGGCGAAGAGGAGCCTCATAGCGGTTGGGTTTGGAATGAGATGGTAGATGCTTTTGGTGATAGAGCCAATTTTATTCATATCTTAGACCAAAATGGTACAGGTGTAAATCCTTATAAAACCAAAAACAAGTTTGCAGCTCCATCATGGAATAGCTGGGAGTGGATGCGAACCTCTAAAAATCCAAATATCCGTTGGGTATATGAGCAAGGTGTGAAAAACCCTTGTGGTCCTGACTACTCTGATGCAGGTCTTGCTTACTACTTATGTGGTGATTTAGATGGCAAACGAGGCGACCAAAATGGTAATCCTGCAAAATTACGTGACTGGATGAACCATTAATAGGTGAGTTCAAAACAGTAATATTTTATGTGAACTTCTAAAAATTGGATAAAACCAATTTTTAGAACTCCCCTTATAAAAAAGAGCGACAAACTAAAGTGAATTTCTAATATATGACTTTATTAGAAATTCACTTTAGTTTGTCGCCTTTTTGTAGGCGTATTCGCAAAAGGGGTTTTACGGATACGCCTTTGTAGTTATAGATCAGAGTAGTTAAATATCCTAAATATTAGTGGCTATTTATATCAATTCAAACACTATTACAAACCATACGATTTATGAATAAACAGCAAATTACCACTAAAATATACTGAGAGGTAAAACAATAATTCAAAAAATTGATTTTTAATTGAATTATACTAAGTAGTGTAAAACAATTATTGCCATATTCTTAATAACACTCTTGGAGCGATATTTTTCACTATTAAATCTCAATATAGAACCACTATATTTTCGATTCAATAGCAAAAAATCTCATCTCCAATAGCACTTTTAAAAATACACCAATAATTATTTTACCCTACTTATTTTAGCAATGGTTGGGTGTGAAAAAATAGATTTAAACTCCTCTGTGACCGATACAGAGCAGCAAATAAGCTACATCTCGTCTGTAGAGGCAACCAAAGCCACTATAACCGATCAGGATGCACTCGAAGAGTATGGAATATTTAATATTGCTACATTCCTAACAGATGATAGCAATAGCCACTACTACACCGACCAAGTGTCGTATAACAGCTCAGTATGGTCGAGTGGTCGTACACGTTATTGGCCAGTATCCTACAACTTAAATATGTTTGCTTATTCTCCAGTAGAGAGCCTTGTAACGGTAAATAATAGCACCGACTACTCCAACTACTCACTTGCTTATAGTTGTCCCTCCGATATCGACGAGCAGGTAGATTTATTGGTTAAAACGCTCTCTAATCAATCACCATCTACTACTGGAGCGGTAAGCCTTCAATTTGAACATGCGCTTAGCGGCATAAAATTTAATGTTCAGATAGGGAGTGAAAGCAATGTAACGCTAAATAGTATTGACCTAAATTATGTAAATATAGATAAAGAGCGCACCTACAACTTTAGTACTCAAACATGGGGAGCATCTGAGTCGAAATATTTTGAATCGGGCGACAATAGCACCACTTTAACGGTAAATCAAACCGAAACAACAAGCAGTGGCACGGTAACTTTCGACAATATTGATAATCAACTACTAATCATACCACAAGAGGTTAGTAGCTCTGAAAGCAATCCTCACTACATTTCAATACAAGTTACTTATACCTTAAATAGTGGTCAAGATGATAATCAAGTAGTTGTAACAACGGGTGTTATGCCTCTGCCAGCACCGAGTGGTAGTACTAAGTATGAGATGAATAATATATACACTTACTCTATTATAATTAATGGAAAGACAATCACTTTTGGCGATATCTCTATCGAAGACCAAGATGAGCCAGTAGCTGCCTACGGAAATATCGACCTTGGGTTGATTACCGAATATAAGAGTGCAGAGGATATTGGTTATACTGATACCGAAGTGACCACTGCACAATACTACTTTACAACAGCCGAGAGAGTAAAAAATCTACTTAACGACGATGTGCGAGACTTTGTGGTTGTAGGCTCGATGGGTGCAAATAGTGCAGAGGGTCAAAACACTTTAGGCAACGGTAAATTGGGCTATTATGGCTCAGAGTCAAGCCCATTTTATATTGGTGCAAAGTTAGCAGGTTTGGGCTTTACTGACGATGATTTATTCTCAATAGATTTAAGGGGAACTTACGACTATCCATGTTTTGCAGATGCAAATAACGATAACAGCGAAGCTACAGCGATAAGCGACGATTTAATTGGTGACGACGAACCAATACTTATTGCTGGTCTATTTTCTGAAATTGATTGGATAGATGAGGTAATCCTCCCACATGGAATTGCAGCCATCGGCAACCACGCTTTCGACGATTGTGATGCACTGCGATATATTGATCTTGCTGATGTAAGGCATATCGAGATTGGTTCATTCCAAAATTGTGGCTCTCTCGAAATCGTCGATAATGGAGCGTTAACTCGTGTTCATGAGAATGGCTTCGATAAATGTATTTCTCTAACCACTATCGACCTATCAAATATTAAAGAGATTGATGATTATGGCTTTGCAGATTGTGCTAATCTAACCAACGTAAATCTTCAGTATCTTGACGATATAGGAAAGCACGCTTTTAGTGGATGTTCAAACCTAACACTTCAAACAGGTACCGAAATTCCGGGATTTACCATGGTCGAGGATTATGCTTTTAATGGCTGCTATGAATTGGGTGCTAATGGTAGTAAGATAGATTTAGAACTGGCTACAAAAGTTGGTGACCATGCTTTTGCCAATTGTCAACATATTGAGCTTTCGAGTGGTGAGCTTGCAGAGTTAACCGAAGTTGGTGAGTATGGACTCTCTGGATGTACTATGCTTGGCTATAATCAAGAGTTAACTATTCCAAATTTAGTATTAAGTAGGGTAAAATAATTATTGGTGTGTTTTTAATAGCACTATTAAAAATACACCAATAATTATTTTACCCTACTTAAAAAGGAGTTAACGTAAATTTCTTCTATTTTTATTAAAAAATTGCAAATAACAGTCAATTTTTTTACATTTGCAATAAATACTAGGGGAGTTCTAAATTCTGTATTTTGAGAGATTTTTTGTTTTAAGGTTTTAGATTTGGATTTTTCGAATATGGGCTGTAGTGGATCCTACCGCCCTTATTTGAGAAATCCAAAGATGAAGCCTTAAAACGGAAAAGTTCCGAAAGTCAGATTTTAGAAATTCCCACTAATAATTCACGCTAATAAAGGTTTGAAAAACTTTCTTCCGCATAGCTCGAAAATTTCAAACCTTTATTCGCATAATTCATAAAAAATGAAGAGATTTTTGTTTTTAGCAACATTTGTGCTAACTTTTACTTTTGCTAACGCCCAAAATGTAAAGCGTGTAGCTCCTACACCTCGAAATATTGAACATCTTGAGGATGGTTCAATTAGTTTAGGTTCTGTTTTTCCCTATATGGGGCTTGTCGACCCTCACACTTGGGTAGAGGATGGCACTGTTTACGTTATTTGCGGTCACGATGAGTCGTGGCGTACCGACAAAGGCTACAGAATGGATAGATGGGAGGTTTGGTCTACAAAAGATCTTCTAAAATGGAAACACGAATGTGATATTCTTCCTACGGACACCTATATTGGCGACCAACCAAACTGTTGGGCTGGTGATATTTGCAAAAGGGATGGTAAATATTATTGGGTATTCTCAAATGCTCACCACAACACAGGAATTATGGTTGCCGACAAGATTACGGGTCCTTACCGTGACCTACTTGGTGAGCCTCTACTAAAAGAGGGTATTATAGGCGATACTCGTCCTTATGACCCAGAGATATATATCGAGGATGGAGTATATACTATCAGCTTTGGAGCTGGTCATTACCACATGGCTACACTATCAGAAGATATGAAGAGCTTAGCTAGTGAACCTAAGAAGATTTTGGTAACTTTAGATGGTGAAAGCATCTGGACAGCCGACAAATCGACACTTTTCAAACATGGAGATTGGTACTATCTTCTTTACGGTCCACGTTATGCAATGTCAAAAAATCTTTATGGTCCGTATGAGGAGCAGAAAAATCATCTTCCTGGAGGTCACAACTCTATTTTTGAATTTAATGGTCAGCACTACCTAATACACGAATTTGGTGAGTTATACCAATTCTATCGTGGTGTAAGTATGCAGCCTCTTTATATTGGTAAGGATGGCAAACTTAGTGCCTACAACTCAAAAAATGTGGATGGCGACGATCGTTTCACATTTGATATCTCAAAAACTGGATGGGATGCAGAAGAGGGAACAACAGTAGAGTGGAATAAAAAGGGGTATATTGAGGGAGAGGTGAGTCAAAAAGAGGCCTCTATTAGCTCAATCCCGTATTTACGCCACAAAACCGACAAAATAGACAAAATTGAGTTCGATTTAGTTAATCGTACAAGTTCAAAACGTGTTAGAGTGATTGTAACATCTATAGATTTTCCTCAAAAAATCAAGTACGACCAACTACCTGAGATTGATTGGAATAGTGCAGCTTATGTTGATGTTGAGGTCGAGAGCAACTCTAAAAAAAGCCAAAAAGTGTCGATTGATTTTTCAAAATTTGGAAATCAGCAAACTAGTTTGCGCCAAATTCGCATTCAGCCTGTTGCTGATGCTTCGCAGGGTAAATGGAGTATTGATAATCTTTTTATTAAATAGAACTCCCCTTTAGAACTTCCTTTTATTGGTATTGATACTAAAAAATATCTTTATTGTATAACGTAAGTAGTGTAAAACAATTATTGCCATATTCTTAATAGCACTCTTGGAGCGATATTTTTCACTATTAAATCTCAATATAGAACCACTATATTTTCGATTCAATAGCAAAAAATCTCATCTCCAATAGCACTTTTAAAAATACACCAATAATTATTTTACCCTACTTACGATATTTTATTTGTTTTGGGATTGTAGGTTTATTGGCGTTATTCCATAAATAAGGTCATTCCCAAAATCCGTTTCCGCCCTCAGCAGGTAGAGACGTAGCCCTGCTACGTCTGTAAAACAACCCCGATTTGTTTTTAAAAACTTTTTTTAAAACAATAACCTATTGTTGTTAGAGACGTAGCAGGGCTACGTCTCTACTGCTGAGCTATCAAATCACCAATTAAAAAATAACGTCCCGTAGAGACGTAGCCCTGCTACGTCTGTAAAAC
>JAWXTR010000050.1:0-20911 GCA_044433365.1 Rikenellaceae bacterium | reverse complement strand
GAGATTTTTTGCTATTGAATCGAAAATATAGTGGTTCTATATTGAGATTTAATAGTGAAAAATATCGCTCCAAGAGTGCTATTAAGAATATGGCAATAATTGTTTTACACTACTTAATAGTGCTATTGGAGATGAGATTTTTTGCTATTGAATCGAAAATATAGTGGTTCTATATTAAGATTTAATAGTGAAAAATATCGCTCCAAGAGTGCTATTAAGAATATGGCAATAATTGTTTTACACTACTTAACTCTGCAAAGATATTTAATTTTTTTGAAAAATCGAATAAAACAACTTGTTATAACATTACTTTAGTGGATAAAAAAGTGGGTGACCCACAATCAAAAATCCAAACCAATACCCCACTTACAAGCGTTGTAAGTGGGTATTGGTCATGTATTGTGTTATTTTAAGTAAATTTCCTTACTTTTGGGTCACCCTCTTGTCGATTTTAAACTCTCCTTAGAAGATTTTAGAAGTTTTCTTTACTCCACTACCTTGGTGCGAACAATAATAAATGGTTCGGTATAATTTTCGGAGCCAAGTTGGCTAACGGTTGCATATAGATAGCCATCATTGCCCAAAAATAGTCCGTCGGGCCATGTTTGACCCTCTGGTAGAAGTGCTATATTCTGAAATCCAGTACCGTTAGATACCGAAAGCGCATTATCCTCTATATTAGTGACATACACATTACCTATATCATCTACCAAAATTCCATCGCTATAGGATTTATTGCCATACTCTTCGATGGACGATAGAAGTAGAGTTTCGTCGCCAAAATTTGCTGCTGGAATACGGTATATTTTCTTTCCTCCAAGTGCTCCATAATATACCCAATTATATTGAGGGTCGATAGCTATCGGATTGAGTGCTGCACCATCTACCAAATCGGGCATCATCGAAAGGTGTCCTTCGGCTATTCGACTAGCTTCGCCGCTTTCTAAATCTACCACTATAAAGGCAGGGGCAAGGTTATCTTCAAACGTTGCCATTGTCATATCGGCAATAATAGCTCTACGGTGTTTTTCGTCCAGCACAAAATCTTGAAGATAGCTATTGTCTCTAATAACTTCATCAGGAATTTGAATAACATCCAAAAGTGAATCGCCTTTTGTATCCCAAACAATAAACTGAGCTTTAGCCATATCTAAAAGCCAAAGATTATCATCACTATCGACCCTAAGTGCTATAATCTCTTCTATAATTGAATCATCGCCTGTTACATACTCATCGTTAGGGTATGCTCCAATTACTCCAGAGGGGGTAATCTCATACACTTTGGTATATGGATTAGAAAGGGGATTTGCTGAGATAAAAATACGTCCATTGCTTGAAAATGCTATGTTTCCCGGCACGATAGAGTCGTTAGTGAAGAAGGTTTCGGCAATCGCTATGCTTTCGGCCTTTTTTGCCGAACCCCCACAGCTACTAAGTAGTAGCGATACAATCAGAGTTGTAAAAATAGTTGTCAAAATTTTCATAAGGTATATGTTTTAACAAACCCTCTAAATTTTCAAAATGAAATTTAGAGGGTTTGTAGTTAAAAAATAGGTATTAACTACTTTTAAAACAATGATTATACCAAAGTAATTCATAATTCATAATGCATAATTACTTGTTTCGGTAACAGCCCGTAGAGACGTTAGGTCTAACGTCTCCGAAGATGGACGTTAGGTCTAACGTCTCCGAAGAAAGCAAATAATTATGAATTATAAATTACGAATTACGAATTAAGAATAGGACTATCCTCCTCCTTAGCCATATGATTAAAGAAGAGTTTATCCAAAAATGCAGGTGCAATTTTTTTGATAATCCACGTCGCACGTCCTTGAAACTCCATAAGTAGATGGCGTTTACGACCTTTTACCCCTTTGGCTATAATTTTAGCAACTTGCTCGGCACTCATCATCTTCTCTTCTTTACGGGGCGATTGTCCTTGTGAAGTACCATCGGCTGTAAGCGACGAAAGTCGAACATTTGAGGCGGTAAATCCAGGCATAGCAACCATTACATGTACCCCTTTTTTAAGGTTCTCGATGCGAATGGTCTCTAAAAATCCAGTCATAGCATATTTTGATGCACTGTAGCCTGTGCGAGCAGGTAGACCATGTACTCCAGCTACCGACGATACCCCCACAATCGACCCTTTGCTCTTTTGAATATAAGGCAGTGCATATTTGCAACAATATACTGTACCCCAGAAGTTTACATCCATAAGTTTGTGAAGTACCTTAAGGTCTACATCGTCGAAAAGCGCACGCATAGATATGCCAGCGTTGCAAATTAGCACGTCAATTGACGAAAAACGCTCTATGGCAGCGTCAATCAGCTTTTTACAATCATCTTCACAAGTTACATCGCAAGCAACAGCCATGGCTTTGCTACCAATCTGAGCCTCAATATCTTTAAGAGAGTCGTAGCTACGTGCCCCCAATACAACATTTGCTCCTGCTTTAGAAAATTCAAAAGCTAGTGCCTTTCCAATCCCTGACGAGGCACCAGTTATTACAACTGTTTTTTCGTTAAAATTCATTTTTATAATGGTTTTTATTTTAGAAATTCTCTTAATTGATTTATTTTTAGAAAATTGCATATTATTATGCTCTGCAAACATAATGTTTGTCGAGCATAATAAGTAGTGTAAAACAATTATTGCCATATTCTTAATAGCACTCTTGGAGCGATATTTTTCACTATTAAATCTCAATATAGAACCACTATATTTTCGATTCAATAGCAAAAAATCTCATCTCCAATAGCACTTTTAAAAATACACCAATAATTATTTTACCCTACTTAATATGTAACTGTTTTATATTATTTTTTTAGGGGAGTTATAAAATCTCTCAAAATCCAGAATTTATAACTTCCCAAAAACTTTCAATCCATCGTAAGCCAAAAAAACATTTTCTGGAAGCTGGGGTGCTATCTGCTCATAACGTCCTAGTTGGTGTGAGCAGTGGGTAAGATAGGTTCGTTTTGGAGCTATTTTTTCGACCATCTCTAATGCTTCGTTAAGTGAAAAGTGTGAAATGTGGCTTTGGAGTCTAAGAGCGTTTAAAACCAGTATTTCTACCCCTTTAATCTTCTCAATCTCACTATCCTCTATTCTATTTGCATCGGTAATATAGCATATATTTTCGATTTTAAAACCGAGAATTGGTAATCTAGCGTGATATACTCTTATAGGCTCAATCTTTACGCCTGAAATAGTGAAAGTTTCGGTTGAAATTGTGTGCATTGCAATCTCTGGAATACCGGGGTAGTGGTGGTCGGAAAATGCGTAGTCGTAATCTTTAAGCAAAATTTTATTTACTCTCTCTTCACCATAAATATCTACATCTTTCTTCTGAAAATAGTTAAAAGCTCTTACATCGTCCAGCCCACCAATATGATCTTTATGGCTATGGGTAAATACTATTCCATCTATTTTTTTTATATTCTCTCGTAGCATCTGCCAGCGAAAATCCATTCCAGAATCGATAATAATTGTCGCTTTATCGCCAATTTTTATCATAACGGAGCTACGAAGTCGTTTATCTCGATAGTCGGTTGAGCGGCATACCTCGCAGTTGCAGCCAATCATCGGTACACCTTGCGAGCTTCCAGTTCCTAGAAATGTAATGCTATTTGTATTGCTTTTCATTATGGGGAGTTCTAATAATTGGTTTTATTCCATTTTTAGAAGTTTCCTTTATGTGAAGTTCTAAATTATGTATTTTTAAAGGTTCCCTTGCTACAATTGAACAAGTGAACTCTCTTTACTTTTTCCAAGGTTATGTTTGTAGATATACTCCTTGAAATTTTGCTCTCCAAAGGCTTTTGATAGAATTAATTCGATATTTGTATCGAGCAACATCACCACCGAAGAGATATGTGTAATTAATACATATTTACTCACCTCTCTATTTTCAAATACAAATGATGTTTGAGAATTTACAGTTGAAAATTCGTGATGTAGGTGTAGAAATGAAAATATCGCCTCTCCATTAATCTTATTTATCACTTTAAGAATATTTTTGTGAGCAGAATTTGGAATTGTAATAGGAAGTTTAGCCCAAATTATTACTGCCTTTTCATTAGGTACATATATTGTGATTGTATAGTCAGTAACATCTCCACTAACAGAAAATATAAATGCTTCATGTTCTTCATTATAACTACAATTAACATTTTCTTCTCTTAGGTACGATTCAATCTGTTTTAAGATGTTTTTCATAATTTAGTTTGTTTATAGTTTTAGATAAAAGAGCAGTTCATTAACAACTTTAAAACTACTAAGTAGGGTAAAATAATTATTGGTGTATTTTTAATAGTGCTATTGGAGATGAGATTTTTTGCTATTGAATCGAAAATATAGTGGTTCTATATTGAGATTTAATAGTGAAAAATATCGCTCCAAGAGTGCTATTAAGAATATGGCAATAATTGTTTTACACTACTTAAGTAGGGTAAAATAATTATTGGTGTGTGTTTAAGTGTGCTATTGGAGATAAAATTTTTGCTATTGAATCAAAAGATAGTGGTTCTATATTGAAATTTAATAGTAAAAAATATCGCTCCAAAGTGCTGTTAAAAACATGGTAATAATTGTTTTACACTACTTATAATCTATGAAGCATTACTCTCATGGTAGTACCTTTTTCTAGCTCTGAAGCTGCAACAAAAATCCTACCGTTATGGTATTCATTAATTATTCTGTGTGACAACGATAATCCCAGTCCCCAACCACGAGTCTTTGTGGTAAATCCTGGAGTAAAAATTTTATCAAAATTTGATTTTGGCATACCCTTTCCGCTATCTTTAACATCAACATAGAGCCATTTATCATCTTTATATGTTGTCACCTCTATTGTACCCTTGCCTTGTAGCGCATCCAGCGCATTTTTTAGTAGATTTTCTATTACCCACTCAAAAAGTGCATCATTTACCATTGCTTGTTGTGGCTCAGAATCAATCTGTTTATAGGTTAATTGCACGTTTTTAGGAATACGACTCTTAAAATATGTTGTTGCAGCAAGTACAATATCCGACGTGTTTTTAGGAGCTAGAATTGTCTCCGAACCAATCTTAGAGAACCTATCTACAACCTTTAATAGTCGAGTAATATCTTTGTTCATCTCCTCTACAATAAACTCAGGAATATCTTGCGACTTCAAAAACTCTAACCATCCAAGCAGTGAAGATGTAGGCGTACCAAGCTGATGTGCTGTCTCCTTTGCCATGCCAATCCATACTCTTTTCTGCTCATCTTGCTTAGAGGAACGAAACGATATAAATACCATTATGATAAAACAAGCAACAACAAAAAATTGAAGGATAGGAAAAATCCTAAGCATTCTTAGCAACGTTGACTCTCCATAAAAAATATAATATTTACCACTATTAAATACACTCACCTCAATAGGCTTGTTGGATTGTGCAAAATCTTCTAGTAAATTTTGCAACTCTTTTGGAGATTCAAGCTTTTTGGGGTTTATGTTTGTATGTTTTACAACATTTAGGTTTGCATCAGTTATTACAGATGGAATAGTGTTGTTGTTGATAATATCTACAAGCAATCGGTTAAACTCCTTACTGTTTGTTCCGCTCTCTCCGCTTTGGGGTATACTGCTAGATGCCATAGTCATAGCATGCGACCAGAGTTTTATCTCATTTATCTCCTTTATTGCAAAGTGATTTACAATATAGGTAGAATAAAACATTGATAAAATTCCGATAGCTGTTCCAACTGCAATATAGAGAAGCTTGCTTCGGTAACTTCTTCCAAACAATAATCTCTTGAAATCTATTTTTTTCATTTCTCAAGTGTAATAAACCACAAAATTATAAAAAAAAACTAGTTTTCAAAATTTTTAAATAATTAATTTAATAGTTTTCCAAAATTTTAATTAAAAACACCAATAAATGTTAATACATTCTTGATCTGATAGATTAAAATTAGTAGATTCTTGTAAGCTGATTATGGCTCGTTATAAAATCTGTTTCCGCAAACAGCAGTAGAGACGTAGCCCTGGTACATCTAACATCGAATTTTGATAACACTTCGTAGAAACGTTGCGCACAACGTCTATAACCGAACCAAAGCAACCAAAAATTGAATTTGCCAAGCCAAATCCAAACCCAGACGTACCAGGGCTACGTCTCTACAACCGAGCTACCAATTTTTAAGGGGAGTTCTAATAATTGGTTTTATTCGATTTTTTATTTTGAGGTTTTAGATTTGGATTTTACAAAATGTGGGCGTAGTGGTGCCTACGGCGCATTTTGTAAAATTCAAAGATGAAGCCTAAAAATGAAAAAGCGTTAAAATCCAATTATTAGAAGTTCCCTTAATTCTTAACAACAGATTTTGAAAATCTTTTAAAATCTTATTTAATCACCCCACGACTCCGCTTTCCATCAATAAATATCTCCAAATCTCTATCGAAACGGACGTGGCGGATATATTTTCCTTCATAGATGGCATCCATATCATTAAGCTGCTCTATATTGTAGTGTCCATCGTTGATATATGGATTTAGGGTCATATATGCAACGCCTAATGAGGTCATATTTTGGAAAAAGTGTGTACCTTGACTTGGGTCGACTCTAAAATCTTTCAATCCGCTTTCAACTATAACCCTAGCCCTAGATATAGAGGTCCATTTTACTGGAATACCGAGCCAAGGGTCGCTAGAACCCCAACGACCAGGACCTACTAATACATAAAATATTCCATCAGCAGTTGCATGACGATTATAAGCCTCCATTTCGGCTGCAATCTCCCCAGTTAGCGATGGAGAGAAAACATCCTCCTTAACATATACAACATCACGAATATCATTTATTGCCCCAAGACCTAGAGCAGAGTCGGCATAAAGAATTGAGTCGGAGCAGTCAATATTTTCCCAATCTACTACTTCTCCTTGCGTCTCTTCTACAATAGGACGTATCTGCAAGAAGTAGAAACCCATATTATCGCCACGCTTAACATCCATATTTACAGCAAATTCCATCTCCACCTCAGTCTGCATCTCGCTACGTCCCATCTCTAGTAGTTTAGAGATAATTTCGGCTAGTGGGAACGAGCCATATTTTAGGATATTTGAAAATGTTACAATCTTACGCCCTTTAGTAAAGTGCGAATCGCTAATTCTATCGTTATCTCTATCCCACACCGACGAAACATATCGTAGATTACGAAGATGTGTATTTTTGTTAATCTCCAACTTATCGAGATTTATCGAATCGTCGGTAGAGGTGCGAAAACGCTCAGGCGAAAGGTTTAAGGCGTAAAAATCACGTTGCGTTTCAGATAGAGCCATTGCAGTAGAAGAAAGTTGAAGTATCTTTTTAGGATGTTTTGGCGAAAAACGCAACGTTTGCCCTCCATCTACCACCATCTTACCGAGTCCAAACGCCAAATTTACAACACCATCCTCAGGCTGTTCATTTTCGATAGGATAAAAATTGATTGAGCGAGCCACTCCCGATATTGTAGGGAAAAATAGTGCTGAATCTTCACTGCCGCAAATCTCTTGAAGCACAACCGCCATTTTCTCCTCTGAAATTACATTTGAAGTGGCTAAAATATAGGCACGAGACGAGGCGTAATATACCGAAGCATATACGCTTTTAATTGCCTTACCCAAAAGTCGAAGCATCTGATCTTCATTTTCGGTAAGAGGTATCATATAGGTTGAATAAACCCCTGCAAATGGCTGATAATGCGAATCTTCTAGCTTAGAGGATGAACGCACAGCAATAGGATAGCGCACAGTACGGATATATGCCCTCAGCTCATCGACAAGTTTTTCGGGAAGTCGAGAGCCTACAAACTCCGAAAGAATATCGTTATCCTCAATATCAGAGTTAATCACATATTGCAAACCATTCATAGTAATAAACTCATCGAAATAGTCGGTAGCAACCACAACACTGCGAGGTATTGAGATACGCACACCCTCATATTGATGATATAACTCATTTTGAATAAGTAATTTGTTGATAAAAGCCAAACCTCTAGCCTTACCTCCTAGCGAACCTCCACCCATGCGAGCAAACCAAATGTAGTTGTTGTAGGTTTCAGCATTAAAATCGGCAATTACACCTTGCCCTAAGAGGCTACGAGCATCTTTTACACTCTGTAGTAGGAATTTTCGAAACTCTGTAAGCGATGGAAAATCTTCTAATGATATTTCACGCAACATCCTTGCAAGTGAGAATAATCCACGAGCAAAAAGCCATTTAGATAGTTTATTATCTGAGGTATGGTAAGGTAAATGTTCTATATTTACATCCTTAACAGCATTATATAAATCCTCTAAAGTCTTGATTCTAAACTGTAAAGCACCATCTTCAGGATCGAAAAGAAGCAAATCGCCAAACGAAAACTCTCGACGAATAAAGTTCGAAAGATCCATTAGCAGAGTTTTAGAATATTTATGAATAAACCCTACTCCCAGCTCTTGAGCCTTACTTCTCATATTTAGTCGTGAAGATTGAAGTACGATTGGCATTAAAGGGGTACGCTCTTTTATGTATTCAGTAAAAAATATACCTGCATCAACCTCATCCTCCTCTGTACCGTGTATTTTAAAGGTTACATCAGATATTACACCCAATATATTTTTTGAAAATCTATCATAGAAATCTATTGCCTCATCATAAGTACGAGCCAATAGTATTTTTGGGCGTGCACGCCTTCTAAGCATCTTTTGCTGCTCATTAAGAGCCTCATTTAAAAATGCTTGCGACTGCTGTAACACCAGACGATATACCAAAGGAAGATAAGAGGAGTAGAAACGAATGGAATCCTCAACCAGAAGAATAGTTTGCACCCCAACACTCCCAATATCATCGTCGGCATTCATCTTATCTTCGATAAGTTTGATTATTGCAAGTATTAAATCTGCATTTCCCAACCAACAAAATACATAATCTACATACGACATATCACACTTCTCTAACTTTAAGGATATTTCACGAGAGAAGTGTGAAAGTAGTACAATTGGGATGTTTCGACCACTATTTTTTACATTTGCAGCAAAGCTAAAGGGGTCAACCTCACCGATATTTAACATAGTAATGATTAGACCTATATTTTCGGTACAATCCAAAATTTCTTGCGCCTCGGTAGCATTTTGAGCACGTAGAAACTCAGGAGGATTTGTAAGATTTAGCTCCAAATATTCACTCGTTATCTGACTCTCCAAAAGTCCATCCTCTTCGAGAGTAAACGAGTCGTAAGAGCTACATATTAGCAATACCTTCTCTATTCGGTGCTGCATCAAAGTGTTATAGTTGGTTATACTTAGTGGCATAGTCGTGGAATTTAATTATAAAAGTTCTCTACGATGCCAAAAGTAGTTATATTTTTTTAATTTTTAATTATTATTAACTCTATTTTTTACGTGAAGATACATAAACACCTAAAAATATAATAAAAACCGCTACTGGCTGATCCCAATGCAGCTTATCCATCTTTAATACTATTGCGGTAGTGGTGGTGATTACGGGGATTAAATAGAGGTAAATAGAGACCAAATCTTGCCCTATTCGTTTTATTGCCATAGGCATAAAGAGATAGGATAGAAAAGTGGGAAAAAGCACTACGAAAAGTAGTAGTAACGTGGGTTTTAATTCGAAATGAGCAAATATTGGAGCTGCAACCACCTGCTTTAAAGTAAATGGAAGCGATATTAACGTTGCAAACAAGAAAATCCAACGCAAAAGAGTAATCGGTTGATATTTTTCAGATGGTTGTTTTATGGAAATTAGGTATGAGGCGTAACAAACAGCCGCTCCAATCGAATATAGATTACCTTTCATTGTTCGAGCCGCCCCCGACTCGTGACCTATTAAGATTAACATTAACGCACCTCCAAGCGAAAGGGCTAAACCCACCGCTTTTTCGGTTGAAATATGACTTTTATAGAAAAAATGTGATAAAACCACCACTAACACTGGGGGCATACTCATAATTATCGACACGTCGACAGCAGAGGTGTACTCTATACCCAAATCGAAGAGCCAAAGATAGGAAAATAGTCCTAACATCCCACTGAAAATCAATTTCTTCCAATCTTTCGACTCTATTTTATCATTTTTAATAAAAAGCGATGCAAACCAAAAAAGAGCTGTTCCGCCTGCCAATCGAAAAAAAGTGGCATCAGTGGCTGACATCCATTGTGGCATCAATACTTTAAGTGCAGTAATATTAAATCCGAAAAATAGTACTGCTAAGAATATTACTATGTGACCTGTTATTATCTCTTTTCTGTTCATTGTTTATAATGATTAATTACGGTAATAATTAATGTTTTGCAATATTTGTGCCTTAGTAGAGACGTTAGGTCTAACGTCTAAAAAAACAATGGTAGAGACGTTGGGTCTCAACGTCTAAAAAAACAATGGTAGAGACGTTAGGTCTAACATCTAAAAATAATTAATTCAAAAAAAAGGCGATTGCAATGCAATCGCCTCAACTATATCAATCATATATCATCTACTGATAAAGCCAATCACAAAGTGAATCCAACTGAGCCTCATTTTCAGGCTTATAAGTAGAACGAATAGTGATAAGCTCCTCACGGATATTAAGATTTTTCATCTGTTCTAATTGTGCACGCATAACCTTACCAGCTGTAGGTGCCCATGAGCCATTTTCAATAATTGCAACATCACGTTTTTGGTAATTTTTGCTTTTTAAGTGGTGTAGGAAGTGCTCCATTGGAGGGAAAACACCAGCATCATAAGAAGAGGCAACAACTACCAATTTTTTAGCTAAAAATGCATTTTCGACCGCTTCTGCTTGATCTTCACGAGCTAAATCATTGATAATAACCTCTTTTCCTCCTCTTTTCTCTAACTTTTCTGCAAGTAACTTAGCCACTTTTGCACTATTTCCATGAATAGAAGCATAAGCAATAAATATTGCATTCTCCTCCTCTGGCTCATAGCTACTCCATGTATTGTAAAGAGATAGGTAGTATACCAAATTTTCTTTTAATATTGGGCCATGTAGTGGAGCAATAGCATTAACCTCAACACCACTCAATTTTTTTAGTAGTGCTTGCACATTTGCACCATATTTACCAACGATATTGAAGTAGTAGCGACGTGCCTCACAAGCCCAATTCTCCTCTACATCTAAAGCACCAAACTTACCAAAACCATCGGCACTAAAAAGAGTCTTAGATTTTTGTTCGTAAGTGACCATCACCTCTGGCCAGTGAACCATCGGAGCCATAAAGAATTGAAGAACGTGCTCACCAAGTGAAAGTGTCTCACCCTCTTTTACAACAATAGCTCTATCAGCTAAATCAATAGTAAAAAATTGAGGAATCATAGCTAAAATTTTGCTATTTACCACAAATTTAGCCTCTGGATATTTTGCAGCAAATCGCTCAATACCAGCTGCATGGTCTGGCTCCATGTGTTGAATTACCATATAGTTTGGAGTGCGATCAGAAAGCGATTTTTCAAGATTTTCTTCCCACTCATCTAATTTACGATTGTCTACAGTATCGAACACTGCAATCTTCTCATCCATTATTAGATAAGAATTATATGAGATGCCATTTGGCACAATGTATTGACTCTCAAATAGGTCAATTGTCTTATCGTCAACTCCTATATATAGGATTGAGTCGTTAATATCGTATTTCATATCAGATAAAATTTTCAAGGGAAGTTCTAAATTCTGAATTTAAGAGATTTTAGAAGTTCCATAAGATTAAATTATGTTACCAACCTACAAAGATAATCATATTTTTTATTTCTAAAAGGGAGTATCCGAATTTATCTCCAAAATCTGCTTAGTTACAGGGTGGCAGAAAATTAATTGCTGAGCGTGAAGATATAATCTATCTGCCTTTTCACCATAAAGTTCATCACCTAAAATTGGACTATTCAAACCATCTTTATGCGAAGAGTGCACCCTAAGCTGATGTGTTCTACCAGTTTCAGGATAAAAATAGAGCCTTGTAAGCTCAATTTCAACACCATCAACCACCTTTTTTTCAAACCCCTCAACCTCGTAACGAGTTATAGAGAGTTTACCCAACTCGAAATCTACCTTTTGATAGGGACGGTTGATATAGTCTGATATAAGCGGAAGATTTATAGAGCCTAAGCTAACAGCTACTCTACCTCTAAGCAGCGCAACATACCGTTTTTTAACCTCACGACTCATAAATTGCATTTGTAACTGCTTATAGATATCTAACTTTTTTGCAAAAATAAGCAGCCCCGAAGTTGCCATATCCAACCGATGTACAGCAAATAAATCTTCGTCGCTTTTTCGGCTCTCTCTTAACATTGAACAGAGCGACTGAGCCGACTCTCTCCCCTCAACCGACAACAATCCAGAGGGTTTATCAACAATAAGCATAAATCTATCCTCATAGACGATTTTTATCTCAAAATCCCTATTTTCAGCAAGTAAACTATCTTCAACTTCTATGCCTTGAAGCATAAAACTTAAAATAGGATAACATTTTCCACGACAAGCACCATAAAAGTTAAGGTGATGGCGAATTTCACCCTTTGGCGACTCACCCCACCAAAATTCTCCCATTGCTATCGGTTTAAAACCATTTTTTAGGGCAAAATTAAGAAGCTTTGGAGCAGCACATTCACCAGCTCCAGCGGGAGGAAAATTTACAGAGATTTCATAAAATATTTGATTTAAATCTCTCTCTTCACCTCTACCATTTACCATTTTAAATTGTGAAAATATCCATTTTTGAAGCTCATAAGAGCTGTTTTTTCTCTCATTTTTAAGGTTTTCGACCCTATCAGTAAGTTCTCGAAAAAGAGCTTCACTCTCATTAATTTTCGTTGAAAACTCTTTTTCCACCCTTTTTAGCTCAGCTTTTTGAAATTGACTCTCTCTAATTAGCCTATTTCTTTGCTCTTCTGTTAAATTTGAAGATTTTCGCAACTTTTCACGCTCAGATTTTAATAATTTATTCTTTTGGCGTTTTTCAGAAATCTGCTGCACAGCAAACTCTTTAATTTCTGCTAAATTTTTTGCTCTTTTGATATACTCTTCACTATTTTCAATCTCCAAAATTTGAGAATTTATAGCAGAAATTAGTCGCTCATTTTCACGAAAATATCCGCCATCTTCGAGCATATCGAAAACTGGCGGAACAAAAAATTGATGATGGTTTTTACCATCTAAAGTTGCTGAAAATGCAGCAAAATAGCCAATTTCACCCTCTTTCGACTCAGCTACAAGCACCCCAAACATCTTTCCTTGTTGAAGCTCCTTTTGCCACTGCTCTCTAGTCGAAATATACTCTACTAACTCCTCCCTAGCTAATAAGGTTAGTTTGTGAGGAGTGTAGTAGAATGGATAGGTAAATTTTGTAGGAATTTCTAATAATGAAATATCACATTTAAAACTATGGAACATAATATTCTCTAATATGCCCTTTGAGCGTAATTCAAATTTATATTACACACTTTTGTTTCGCCCTCGACAATATCAATTGCCACCTTCGAAAATTTTGGTTGTTTGAAAGTTGTTGTACTATTAGCATAACCAATACCATCCATCTGCTGACCTAGCAGATTTTTTTCAATCTTGCCATCGCCATTTTTGTCATGGAACGCAAATAGCACATATTTACCCTCTGGTAGAGTTACTGTTGTTATTACAGGCTGTTTTTCGCTTTTGTATTTATCAAGCGAAACAATATCTTTTCTAAAGACAACTGTCTCATCTTCATAATAAGATTGTGCATCGTCGTAATACCACAATACTAAATTACCCTCACCGCTTTTTATTGCTGAAATTACCACAGTAACTTCACCACTTTTCGACTCTTCTGGCTCTGCATTATCCAAAGTAGCGGCGTTAACTAAATTTGTTGATAAAAATAGTAGTGCACAAGCCGAAAGCAGTTTTTTGCTTAGCATTTTAATATTTTTCTTTTTCATAACTATTGATTTTATTATAATTTTACTATATAACGAACGATTTAATGTTTTTAGTATAATAAAAGTATTAATTTTTGAATAAAATTACAATTTACATATTAAATTAATATCTGTAATTATGTTTTTTGCTAAATTATCGGCTGCCACCTTGTCACGGCTCTCACTATAAATACGAATTATAGGCTCTGTATTCGATTTTCGAAGATGTACCCATTCTGTAGGGAAGTCTATTTTTACGCCATCGATATCATTGATTTTTTCGCTGCTATATTTTGCTTTTACAGCCACTAAAACTTCATCTACATTAATATTTGGAGTAAGCTCAATTTTATTTTTAGAGATATGATACTTTGGGTAACGCTCTTTTAGCTTTAAAAGCGATACTTTTTGCTCGGCTAGATGTGTTAAGATAAGCGCAACACCAACAAGCGCATCACGTCCAGAGTGAAGCTCTGGGAAAATTACACCTCCGTTACCTTCACCACCAATAATAGCCCCTACCTCATTCATTTTTGCAACTACATTTACCTCACCTACAGCAGCAGCACTATACTCACCACCGTAAGAAGCAGTTACATCGGCTAGAGCACGTGAAGAGCTAAGATTTGATACTGTATTACCACTAGTTTTTGAAAGAATATAGTCTGCAACAGCCACAAGTGTGTACTCCTCGCCAAACATCGAACCATCAGGATTTACAAGAGCCAATCTATCTACATCAGGGTCGACCACAACACCTAAATCGGCTCCCACTTCGACAACCAATTTAGAAATTTCAGTTAAATTTTCGGCTAGTGGCTCTGGGTTATGTGCAAACATTCCGTTTGGCTCACAATTTAGCCTTACAACCTCTACACCCATACGCTCTAACAGGGCTGGAATTACAACTCCACCAACAGAGTTAACAGCATCTACCACTACCTTAAATTTTCGACTTTTAACAAGCTCTACATCTACATCTTTAAGTGCTAAAACAGCATCAATATGCTCTGAATCATAGCAGCTACGCTCGACTACCATGCCAATCTCTTCTACCGATACAAATTGGTATAGATTTTTGTCGGCAATCTCCAATACTCTTTTTCCTTGAATATCATTTAAAAACTCACCCTTTTCGTTAAGTAGTTTTAGAGCGTTCCACTGCGAAGGATTGTGGCTAGCGGTAAGGATTAAACCACCGTCGGCACCTTTTCCAATAACCGCCATCTCTGTAGTAGGAGTAGAGGCAAGACCAATATTTATAACATCCACACCCATCGAAAGAAGCGACCCTTCGACAATCGAACTAACCATCTCTCCAGAGATGCGAGCATCACGTCCTACTACCACTGTAAGTTTTTTATTAGGTTTACACTCTTTAAGCCATGCAGCATAAGCAGAGGCAAATTTTACAAGGTCGATAGGGGTAAGATTATCGCCAATCTCACCACCAATAGTCCCACGTATTCCAGAAATTGATTTTATTAATGTCATTTTTTTTAAAAATTTATCAAAAAAGGGGAAAGGGTAAAAACGATTAAAATATTATTAGCTTCTTCCTAAATCACCCCAAAATTTGAATATTACCCAACAAATGTATACAATTTCTTGAATATATAAAAAGGTATAGTTATATTTGTAAAAAATATTGAGCAACATTTTATCATTTACTACCGTTTATCAGTAGAAAATGGTAACTTAAAAAGACTAAAGATATGTTTGGATTTAATCGTCAAAAACCGAGAGAATTTAACTATATCCCTCGCTACTTTAACGTCGAAGAGGAAGAGAGAGATGTTAAAAAGAGAGCTAAAGGGGTTTATAGTGATAAAGATAACGAAAAATATATTCCCGGAAGCATCATTAAACAGGGACGTGTTAGAAGAATGTTAATCACAGAAGAGGACAAAGAGGCTAACAAACGTGCTATTGTTATTAGAATGGTGGTTTTCCTTGCTCTGCTACTTATCGCTGCCTATTTTTTAGTCACTTATACTGGTTTTGAGGCTATGATAGAGGTGTTTCAAAAGGGAGGGAATTCGTAATGCGTAATTCGTAATTCATAATTTTTGGTTTGGGAAAAATTAACCGTCTGCCAAAGTTATTGGCAAATCAGATAGCAGCTGGTGAGGTTGTACAGTCACCATCATCTGTTGTTAAAGAGTTGATGGAAAATAGCGTTGATGCAGGTGCAAGCTACGTTATTGTAAGTGTAAAAGAGGGAGGCAAAAGCCTTATTCAGGTGATAGACGACGGTGTCGGTATGTCGCCTAGCGATGCTATGCTCGCCTTTGAACGCCATGCAACTAGCAAAATCGCTACTGTCGACGACCTTTTTGCAATCAACACATTTGGGTTTCGTGGCGAAGCCCTAGCCTCTATTGCATCAGTTGCAGAGGTGGAGTTACAGACTCGTAGAGATGAAGATGAATTGGGTGTAAAGGTGGCAATTAATGGTGGAACTCTAGTTACAAATGAAGCTACTCCATTTTCGAGTTGTGGTTCACAATTTACAATACGCAACCTATTTTATAATATCCCTGCTCGTAAAAAATCGTTAAAAAAAGATTTTACCGAGACTAAACGTGTAATCCAAGAGTTTGAAAGGGTGTCGCTTTGTCACCCACGTGTAGCTTTTTCGCTCTATACCGACGATAAGCTACTACACATGCTCCCATCGACAATAAATATTCGTCAGCGTATTTCAGCCCTTTTTGGAAAGAGCGTAAGCAACTATTTGGTAGAGCTTTATGTAGATACTACCGTTGTAGAGATAAAAGGATATATCGGCAAACCTGAAACTGCAAAAAAACGACCAAACGTGTTCTTTTTTGTAAATGGTCGCTATTTTGAGTCGCCATATCTTTATAAATCGGTACAAGCAGGCTTCGACAAGCTTATCCCAGAGGGTACAATGCCTCCATTTTTTCTTTATCTAAAGGTAGATAGTCAAAATTTGGATGTCAATGTATCACCCACAAAAACAACTGTAAAATTTGACGAAGAGCAGGCAATTTGGCAAATTCTAAATGCAGCAGTAAGGGAGTCGCTAGGTAAAAATGGCATTGTGCCAATGATAGATTTTAATGTATCGGAAGATAGCAGCGAAAATGGTGCATTTAGTCCTCGAAAAGAGAGCAATTTTAGCTCACTTGAGAGCACACCAATCGAAATGAAAACAGTTAGCGACTATAATCCGTTTAACGAGAGTTTTTCGTTTACCAAAGCAAACTCTGGCAATATAGATAGTTTTCGAAACTCTTATATGAGTAGCGATTCACTACCTAACAATAACTTTCAATCTCGACAAGATTTTATTGAGTCGTTTGATAGCGGCTCAGTAGAAAAAGATATAGAATTTGATTCTAGCAGCTTTAATCAAAACGATGGAAAGTTGGGTTACAATGATATAGAGCATAGTTTCAATCAATCAAATGGCAACTTTGCAGATGTAAGTAGTAATTTTAGTCCAAATAGCACAGTTTTTGAGCATAACGCCAACAACTTTACAGATGTCAGCAGCGATATTAGCAGTAGCTATTTTAGTGAAAAAAACGACAATATAGCTCAAGATATCCAACATAAATCGACTTTTAAGAGCGATAATAGTAGTTTTGGTAGTGGCGATACTTATGAATCGCTTATAGAGTATGAAAATGAGTTTACTAATAATAGTGAACAGAGCCTATTTGCAGCAGATGTAGAGGTTGGAAATATATTTATATTTTCACAAAAATATGCTGTAGCTGATATCAGTGGCGATTTATACATCTTTCACATAAAAAACATGGAAAGAAATCTTAACTACTATAAATTTCTTACTCAAATTGAAAAGAGCAGCCAAAACGAGAGACTTTCTCAAAAACTACTCTTTCCAATCGAGGTCTCTTTCTCGAAAGACGATCGCCACACTCTTGATAGTTGCACTGAGCAGCTTGCACATCTTGGATTTCAATATGAACCTGCCTCTGAAAATAGCAGCATGGTACTATTTACAGAAGTACCTTCTGATATAGACCCTTCTGATACGGAGTGGTTTTTGGAAGAGATTTTGATGAGTTTAAAATACAACGATTCACAAACATACCAACGTACAATTAATGAGCAGCTTTCTCTATCGCTCTCTCGCACACTTAGCAAGCGTAGAGGCTACGACTATAACGAGAAAGAGGTTAAATATATGATAGAGCTACTTATAAAAAGCGACAACTATAGCTATACTGTTGATGGCAAACAAATTGTTGTATCGATTACTGCTACACAAATAGCACAGATGCTTAAATAGAGCTATTTCAATTAAAAAATATAAATATAATGTTTAAATTCACACCACCAGTAGTAAAAAATTTAATAATTATAAACATACTCTTCTTTTTAGTACAAGAGTATGCACCAAACGGTTTCGGTGAGCATTTTACCGAGCTTTTAGGACTACACTCTATATGGTCAAAGAAATTTGAGTTGTATCAATATATCACAAGTATATTTTTGCATGCAAATATTACACACCTCTTTACAAATATGTTTGCTCTATGGATGTTTGGGCAAATTTTGGAGAGAGATCTCTCTTCGCAACGATTCCTAATATACTATCTTGCAACAGGTATTGGGGCAGGTATTCTTCATAGCGGGGTAATGGCATGGGAACTTCACGATTTAAAACTATATGCCGACTCAATGGGGCATCTTTTTACCGATAGTGATTGGAACATTTATAATCAACGTATCGACACCCTTACCGTAGGGGCTTCAGGTGCAGTATTTGGCATACTTATGGGCTTTGGTGTATTGCATCCTAACGATAGGATTATGCTACTTATTCCGCCTATCCCGATGAAAGCAAAATATTTTGTAATGGGTTACGGTCTTATCGAACTAGTTTTAGGCTTTACTGGTAGCGGTACAAATATCGCCCACTTTGCCCACGTTGGAGGTATGATTTTCGGCTACCTACTATTAGCATATTGGAAACAAAATTTTAAAATCTGGAAATAAAACACAGTCAATGCGCTATGCGCAATGCTCAATTCATAATTCATAATTCATAATTACTGAATTATGAATTATGAATTACGAATTATGAATTAAATTAAACTATGCAAGAACCAAAAAAAGTAGCATTTCACACACTCGGATGTAAATTAAATTTTTCGGAAACCTCTACCCTAGCTCGTGAATTTGAAAAGGGAGGATTTGCACGAGCTGAAAAGGGCGAAAGTGCTGCAATACATGTTATAAATAGCTGCTCAGTTACCGATAATTCTGACAAAAAGTGTAGATATATAATTCGTAAAATTACAAAGGATGAACCTAATGCTATCATCGTTGTAACGGGTTGCTATGCTCAACTAAAAGCCGAAGAGATAGCAAAAATCGAGGGTGTAGATTTAGTTGTTGGAAACAATCAAAAAGGCGATATTGTAAAGCTCACAATGGAGCTAACAGCAAAGGGTAAAACCAATATTTTCAGCTGCGAAACCGAAGAGTTAACCTCATTTTTCTCCGCTTTTTCAAGTGGCGAGAGAACTCGCACATTCCTAAAAGTTCAAGATGGTTGCAACTACAACTGCTCCTACTGCACAATCCCTCTAGCTCGTGGTAAAAGTAGAAATATCTCGATTTGCGATATTATTTTGCAAGCAAAAGAGATTGCCAAAAAAGGGATTAAAGAGGTGGTACTGACAGGTGTAAATATTGGCGATTTTGGACGTACTACGGGCGAAAATTTCTTTGATTTAATCAAAGAACTAGATAAGATTGACGGAATCGAACGCTATAGAATCTCATCTATAGAACCAAACCTTTTAACCGACGAAATTATAGAGTTTTGCAACAACTCTTCAAAATTTCAACCTCACTACCATATCCCTCTTCAATCGGGAAGCGATAAGGTGTTGAAAATGATGCGTCGTCGCTACAATAGTGCCATTTTTGCCGAGAAAATCAATAAGTTAAAGAGCATAAACAGCGATATTTTTATAGGTATTGATGTAATTGTAGGTTTCCCTGGCGAAACTGACCAAGATTTTGAAGATTGTTACAATCTATTAAAAAATCTGGAGCCATCCTACCTACATATATTTCCATACTCTGAGCGTGCAAATACTCCAGCAATAGAATTTGATGGTAAAGTGTCGCCAAAAGAGAAAGATAGACGTGCACACCGTCTAGGCGAGCTTTGCAATGAACTACACGACAAATTTTGCCTTTCACAAGTTGGTAAAGATGCAAAAGTACTTATAGAAGCAACAAAAAAAGGGGGCAAAATGTTTGGTCACACCGAAAACTATGTAAAAGTAGAACTCCCCTACCAAAAAGAGCTAATCGGCAAAATTGTAAAAGTCAAAATTACCTCTTACACTAATGGCATTGCCGAAGGTGTTGTTCTGTAAACAGTAATATCAGCGACTGCTGTTTATAGGCAAATTCAGCTCATTCTCAAAATCTGTTGTTAAGAATTTAAATTGATGTCTCGACAGTAGAGACGTTGGGTCCAACGTCTGAAGATACAGCACTTTAAAATCAATTTAATTCTATTAATAACAAAATATATCTACGATAGTCTGTAATATTTAACATAGACTTCGCTCGATTTCAGACGTTAGACCTAACGTCTCTACAGAGTTCGGTAAAAGCATTTTACATCTGTAAAAAACACTTTTAAGGATTATTCCGATAGAATTTTAAACTATTTTTTCGCTGGATTCTCTAACGCTAGAGCCGAAGCTCTCAACTAAAAAATCAAAGATTTTAGACATCGCCTTAGAGGTGTTAAATCTTTAACGTTTTTCTTTTACCGAATTGAAAAATTACTTGTTTGAGGGGGGGGGTAACAACAGATTTTGAGAATGAGCCATTATACCCATGCTGGGCGTACAATAAAAAAGCAGCTAGAAATATCTTCTAACTGCTTGATTCCCACTATGTGGGCCCAACAGGGCTTGAACCTGTGACCTTATGTATTATAGTGAGTCAGGTGCTACGTACGCAGGAGGAA
>JAWXTR010000049.1:0-21093 GCA_044433365.1 Rikenellaceae bacterium | reverse complement strand
CTTCACCTTTGAATTTTACAAAATGCACCGTAGGCACCGCTACGCCCACATTTTGCAAAATCCAAATCTAAAACCTCAAAATAAAAAATCGAATAAAACCAATTATTAGAACTCCCCTTAATTATTTTAGAAGTTCCCTTTATTATGCGAATAAAGGTTTGAAATTTTTGAGCTATTTTGAGCTATTTATGCAATCTGAGTTATATAAAAATAACTTTTGTTAATGCTTTTTTAAAAAAAGCACGCCCAGATGGCTGGCAAAAATCGTTTGTTTTCACTCACGGCTTCGCTCCGCTTTTCTTAAGGCGGAAGAAGGTTTTTCAAACCTTTATTGGCATTTATTTTTACTGCTAAAACTATTTATAAAATTATGAGAAAACTATTATTGTTGTTGTTTGTGTTTAATGTTAAATTTGCAATTGCTACTGAGTATCATGTTTCAAAAAACGGGAGTGATGCAAATTCTGGATTGACAAAGCAGACAGCTTTTTTTACTATTCAAAAAGGTGCAGACAGTGCTCTGCCCGGTGATACTATTACTGTACATGAAGGTGTATATAGAGAACTTATTGATCCAATTAGAGGAGGTATTTCAGATCAAATAAGGATAATATATAGAGCAGCTGAGGATGAAAAAGTTGTAATTAAAGGGACTGAGGTTGTTGAACAATGGGAGAGAGTAAAATCTGACAAAAGTGGTAAAACATGGGTGGCTGTGATTCCCAATAGTTTGTTTAAAAATTTCAATCCTTTTGATAAGGTATTGACAGGTGATTGGTTTGACCCAACAGATACAAACCACCACTTAGGCGAGGTTTTTTTAAATGAAAAATCTATGTATGAGCAAAATAACCTTGCCGATGTTATCAATCCAAAAGAAAATAGTTGGACATTAGACAAAAAAGGCTCTTTATTGGCTTGGTATGCCGAGGTTGATAGAGAAAATACAACCGTATGGGCAAATTTTGGTGATGCAAATCCCAACAAAGAGCTTGTAGAGGTTCTTGCTCGTAAAGCGTGTTTCTTTCCAAGTAATACAGGACGCAACTTTATTACAATAAGTGGATTCGTTATGAATGGTGCAGCAAATCAATGGGCACCACCAACAACAGGTCAAGAGGGGTTGATAGCAACTAATTGGAGTAAAGGTTGGATAATTGAAAATAATACAATTAGTAATGCTAAAAGTTCGGGTATAGCCCTTGGTAAATATGGAGCTGTTGGGGCAAATAAAGTATTGCGTTATCCATATAAGAATAGCATGGATATCTATCACGAGGTGATTTTTAAGGCAGCAAGAGATGGTTGGTCAAAAGAGGAGATAGGGTCTCATATTGTACGAGGAAACAAAATCTTTGATTGTGGTCAAGCAGGTATTATCGGTAGTCTAGGATGTGTTTTTAGCCAAATTTACAACAATCATATCTATGATATTTATACAAAAAGAACATACACAGGACATGAAATGGCGGCTATTAAACTTCATGGTGCAATAGATGTGTTAATTAAAGATAATATTCTTCATAATGCACACTGTGGGATATGGTTAGATTGGATGGCTCAAGGCGCAAGAATAACGGGAAATATTATCTATAACAATGATCAATACGATTTTCATGACGAGGTTAACCACGGACCATTAATGTTAGACCACAACCTATTGCTTTCAGAAATAGGCATCTCTACTAGAAGTGTTACAGATGGTACAGCTTACGTACATAATATCTTGGCTGGTAGGTCTTACAATTTTGCAAGCGTAAGAACAACACCATATCACCTGCCTCACTCCACAGAAATTCATGGAGTGACAAAAATTTATGGTAGAGACTTTAGATTTTTCAACAATATCTATATTGCAGCAGATGGAGAGCTAGATTTAAGTGTTAATCGTCAATCAAACCCTAATACTGTTGCTAGTAGAGGTGGGTTGGACTGTTATAGTAAAATGATATATGACCAAACTTCAGAGGCTAATGTGTTCTATAATGGGGCAAAACCATATAAAAATGAGAAAAATGGAGTTGAAAATGAGAGTTATAAACCTAAAATTGAGTTAATAGAGCATGATGGTGGCATAAGAGTAAAAGTAACAATTGATGATTCATTTAAAAAAGTTGATACAAGGTTGATTACAACTGATGTAATTGGCATAAATGATTTTGTCGAGGCATATTATGAAAATAGTGATGGGACACCATACATCTTTGACAAAGATATTTTTGGTAATAAACGAAATATTAACAATCCAACTCCCGGTCCATTTGAAAATCTTAAAGAAGGAGTAAATATTTTTGAATTTCAAGGAAATTTCTAAAATCTGACTTTCGGAGCTTTTTCGTTTTAAGGCTTCATCTTTGAGTTTTGCAAATAAAGGCGGTAAGAGCCACTACAGCCTTTATTTGCAAAAATCCAAATCTAAAGCCTTAAAGCAAAAAATCTCTCAAAATCCAGAATTTAAAACTCCCCTAAATTCCGAATTGGAACTCCTATTTAATAGATTTCTTACGCAACTCTTCAGTTGATTCTTTTATTCGTTTAATTTGAGCAGGCGATAGTTTTTGGTCGTAGTAAACTTGTGGATTGTAGTTTACACGGTGACTTTTCATGACAGGATCGTCAACTTCTTTGCTTAGGTCACAATCGAAACGTACTAATTTGCTACACATTGTACCCCAACCTGAGTAGTTTATAAAATGTGCCATGCCCCATGTTACACCTGCTGCATCTTTGTTCTCTTTGCCTTCATCTGGCAAGAAAAACGAGGCAGCATAAGGGAATAGTTCGCTAGTGGCAACAACCTTAAAGTTTACCCAATCTTCTGCATATTGAATAGTGTTGTGTTCAGGTCCATCTTTATATACAAGAGCAGCTACACCCTTGCCAAAAGGGAAAATTCCTGTCTCGTGACCAGAGTTAATAACTGGATTTAGTGGGTGTTTTTCGAAAGGACCAAGAGGATTGTCAGCAATTGCAAGACCTTGCATACGGATTAGGTCTGGAGCATTGAAATCAGATTTATAGTATAGATATATCTTGCCATCATGGATAAGTGGATGAGGATCATGTATAGAGTATTGATCCCAGCTACCTTCTTGACCATTATCAACAACTATTTTGCCTGTAGCAATCCAAGGCCCATCGGGTGAATCTGCAACAGATACCGACACAGGACAATCATCACCACCATCTACGCCACTAGCCTTATTAAATGCCTGATAGTAGATATAGAATTTGCCTTCCCACTCAAGTATCTCACAGGTGGTAACTGCACGATGACCAAGTTGTGGCTTTGGTGGACGAGGTACGGCTACACCCTCTTCTTTCCAAGTAAAACCATCTTCTGAGGTGGCATACCAAATTTCTGATAGATCCCAATCGGCTGATGGTACTGTTTCGTTACACTTTGCGGCTCCAGCAGGAGGGGTAGGAGTGTTACGATAGGTGTACCACATATAGTATTTTCCGTTGTGAAGAATAATGCGAGAGGGGTCACGACGGGTAATAGTGCCGTCAAAGTTGTTGTAGTCAAAACCCTCTAAATCAGAATACTTAAATTGCGAAAATAGCTCATTATGGTTAGGTTGTTGTCCGTTAAATTGATCATAATAACGGTTCATAGCCTCACTCATAGGTTGAGATGGTTTATCTACAGGAGGGTTATAAGATAGAGGCTTTATATTGCCTGTCTGCGCAAAAGCTGTAGTTGCTACTGCAACAGAAAATAGTACTAAAGGAATTACTCTTTTCATAAATTAATAGTGATAAATATGTTGTTTTTAATTATTTTGTGTGGTAAGGATTTTAGAAGTGCCCATTATATATTTATCTCTAAAACATAGGCAAAATCACACGGTTTTTCTTTAGGGAAAGTCACCTCAAGACCTTTGTTGGTTAGAATCATCTTTAAACGACCTTTTGTTCCTAACATAGAGACACCTTTGATTTTAAGTAGTGTAAAACAATTATTGCCATATTCTTAATAGCACTCTTTGAGCGATATTTTTCACTATTAAATCTCAATATAGAACCACTATATTTTCGATTCAATAGCAAAAAATCTCATCTCCAATAGCACTTTTAAAAATACACCAATAATTATTTTACCCTACTTAGAGTCTAAATATTGATTGCCTTTTGCTAATGATTTTATTAAAAATTTGCCATTTGTTGGCCAATCCATTGCTATTGCATACAGTTTTCCATCACGAGTGGTAAAACGGATATCTTCGGCTACTGCATCGCTATTTTTATGTTCGCTAAGATGTCCTTCGACAATCTCCTGTGGACCCTCACCAAAAATTTTCCATGGACGGCTATCATATATAGCCTCACCATTAATTTTTAGCCACTCTCCCATCTCTAAAAGTCGCTCCTCGACCCCTTTCGGGATTTCGCCTTGGGCTGTAGGAGTAATATTTAAGAGCACTGCACCATTTTTACTAACCACATCGACCAAAAAATCGACTAAACGATTAGTAGTTTTGTAGTTAGGGTCGCTAACATCGCACCAGGCACCCCAATCAATTGAGTCGTCGGTAAGCCATGGAAATGGTTTTGTCTCACTCATACGTGAACGCTCCAAATCAAGTACTGCACTACCCTCAGCCATATCATTTGCCTTGTAGGTACACACAACCTCTTTTCCCCACTCTTGCGCCTTGTTGTAGTAGTGGGCAAGAAACTGCTGGCGATACTTCTCTTCGATAATATTCATCCTATTGTCAAACCACACAATATCGGGTTCGTATTTGCCGGTAAGTTCAATTAAACGGTCGTACCACTCCTTATTGAATTTATCATCTGGAAGCGACGTAGGAGTTGTTTCAGCCATTTTAAACGAACCCTCTGGAGCATAAGGGCCATAAAGTCCGCTATATTTTGGGTCGCCAGCATCGGTATTTTTATTCCATGTTGGATACCATGCATAGAGCCAATGGCGATGATATGTAACGATAAATTTCATATCCTGCTTTTTAACAGCATCTCTCATTAGTGCCACAATATCACGTTTTGGACCCATCTCCATAGCATCCCACTCGGTAAGCGAGCTATCCCACATAGCAAATCCATCGGCATGTTCGGCAACAGGACCTGCAAATTGCGCTCCAGCCTCTTTAAAGAGCGAAGCCCATCTATCGGCATCAAATTTTTCGGCTGTAAATTGAGGTATAAAATCTTTATAGCCAAAATCCCATAAATTGCCATATTTTTGCTCATGATATTTGCGAATTGGATGTCCATCACGATACATCCATATCGAATACCACTCAGTGTCGTGCGCAGGCACTGAGTAAGGGCCCCAGTGGAAGTAGATACCAAATTTTGTGTTTAACCACCATTGCGGCACCTCATACTGCTTTAACGACTCCCAATTTGGCTCAAATTGTTGCTCTTTTTGTTGAGCTTGAGCAGCCATAAAAGCAGTAAATGCAGCTATTGAAAATATTATTTTCCGAATCATTTTTTTAGAATTTAGGAGTTACAGTTCCAAAATTTACATCAATAATCTCTTGAATCTCTGGATGCAACACGTCAGAATCGCCCACTTTCTTTTTAAGATTTAGAAGTTCTTGTTTTAATGAATCTAAAACTCCTTTATATTGTGGGTTTTCAGCAAGATTAGTGGTCTCAAATGGGTCGTTTTTAAGGTCGTACAACTCAAATGAAGCAGGTGTAGGGTCGATAGTGGCGGTGTTTTTTAGCCACCACATAGCATTCCTGTTTTTTCGCTCTGTATCGTAGTGACGACCATAGAAAAATGCTAATTTATAATCTTTTGTACGTATTCCAAAGTGTGCAGGTACATTGTGATGAATCATGTGCATCCAGTAGCGATAGTAGCAAGCAGTACGCCAATTTTCGGGAGTTTTATCTTCAAAAATAGAGCTAAAATCGGAGCCTTGCATATAGGATGGAGTGCTATTTAAACCTGCAAGTGATAGAAGCGTTGGAGCAAAGTCTACATTCGAAATCATAAGCTCGTTATGATTGCCTTTTGTCTGCTTACTACCAGGCACACGCATAATATATGGCATACGCATACACTCCTCATATATCCAGCGTTTGTCTTGCAAATCGTGTTCACCGAGCATCATTCCTTGGTCGCCAGTGTATACAATAATTGTATTTTCCCAAAGGTCGTTCTCTTTAAGATAGTCGAAAATTCGTTGGATATTGTCGTCAACTCCTTTAACACAACGAAGATAGCGTTTAAGATACTCATTATACGCTAAAATTGTATCCTCTCTCTCATCACCACTATTAATATTATACATACCTACATAGTTTCGATATTTGTTGCGACTAGATACACTTGTTGCTATAAAATCGTCTAAAGAATCATCCTCACCTCTTGTTCCAACCGAGCCAAAACCATCTCTATCGAAAAGAGTAGATGGAAGAGGAATATCTTTATCGGCTAAATATTCGGCATAACGTGGTGCAAATTCGAAATCGTCGTGTGGTGCTTTGTAGTGGTGCATCAAAAAGAATGGCTTATCTTTGTCACGTCTATTTGCAAGCCAATCGAGCGAAATATCGGTTACGATATCAGAGCAGTAACCTTCATGTTTTTTGGTATTATCAGGAAACTTTTTAGAAGTTATATCGCTAGAGGACAAAATTGGATCGAAGTAGGTACCCTGTTGACCCATCATTGTAAATACGTTGTAGTAGTCAAATCCTGATGGTTCACAACCTAAGTGCCATTTTCCCACCATTGCGGTTTGATAGCCCAAAGCTTTCATCTCTTGCACCAAATATTGCTGATCCTCTGTAATTTTTTCATCCAGAGTCAATATTCCATTTGTGTGTGAATATTGACCTGTCATAATCGTTGCACGGCTAGGGGTAGAGATAGAGTTACCACAAAAACAGTCGTCAAAAATTAATGCCTCTGAGGCAAATTTATCAATATTTGGAGTTGGGTCTAGCTCAGCTAATCTACTTCCATACACACCTATAGCATTTGAGGTGTGGTCGTCCGACATAATATATATAATATTCATCGGTTTTTTTGCAGCTTTTTCTTTTGCACTGCTACAACCTACTGCCACTAACGAAACTGTGGCTACAAATATAGGTTTTGTTATTACACTATTAAGTTTCATATCTTTTATTATTTGTGTCCGTTAAACTTTTATGGAAATTCTTTCTCTTGAAATTTTAATTTTTTTATATTTTTTCAATGTAAATATAGTAAGCACCATAACTTTCGCCATTTTCCACAAAATCGACACTCATATATCTCTTGCCCTCACTCATATCAAGGTCAAAAACTACCTCTTTCATATCAGCACTAATATTTTGTTGATAATCATGACCACCTATGCTCATTTTAACCATTTCGGGTTTGATTACCTCATACTTAAACCAATTTTTAGGATTTTTTTCAGGCACTCCCCAAATCGTGCCTTGACACTCTCTAGGCCAACGAGCAACCGAAATTCTATATTTTCCCTCCGTAGCAAAATCAACTGCATAACCATTATTTTTGCTCTGTATCCCCTGAGCAATCTGCTCCGATTCCCAAAGCCCTTTACCCTCACCAATTGCGTGTTGGATAGTCAGTACTGTTGTTTTTTGATGCTCAGTTCCAGCTATTGAGGGAAGAAAATTTTGGTATTCGTCTAGCTCTTTTGTCTTTTCGATAAAGCTACGGTTTTCGCAGAGAAGCTGCTCTATTAATTTTTCGTTTCCCTCAGCTATATTCTCTTTTTGCACTCTATCGCTCTCTAAATTGTAGAGTTTATTACCGCTAATTAATCGCCAATTATCACGCATTATAACCGAGCCTACTACATCGTCGGGAGCTTTTGAATCTTGGCGGTGGTGTATAAATATAGATCTTTCATCTAGCTTTGCCTCATTGCTAAATAGAATAGGCGAAAAATCTACCCCATCTTGCAAATTATCTTTTGGCATATCTACGTCACACATCGAACATAGCGTAGGCATAATATCTACATGCGCCACCATAGCCGAAATATCTCTACCTGCATCAAACCCACCTTTACGCCAACGCATAAAAAACGGCACTCTATGACCTCCCTCTAATGGGCTACCTTTCCCACCACTAAATCCCTTAACAAAAGGGTTTGTGTGAGGTGGTGCACCATTATCAGTCATAAAAATTATGATTGTATTTTCGCCAACTCCCGACTCATCAAGGTATTTTGATAATTTTCCAAAATTTTCGTCTAAATTGGCTATTTGACCATAAAAACCAGGCTCTTGAATTATTCCGTCATCTTTAAGATACTCATAAGGTGCTGAATATTTTTCGTCGACATAGTGTGGACTATGCGGAGCATTTGTAGCTAAGTAGATAAAGAAAGGTTTGTCGTCATCTTTGTGCTTTTCAATATACTTTTGAGTCTCACTAAACCAAACATCTGTACAATACCCCTCAAACTGCTTTGGAGTGTTGTTTTCAAGATATACATCGTCAAAATATGTGTTTCCCCAATAGTCAGATAGCTCACCTACACCGCCTGAGCGATGCTGCAAAGAGTATTCAAAACCACAATCTGTAGGGCGAGAAGGGTAGTTATCACCCAAATGCCACTTTCCAAACTGCGCTGTCAAGTAGCCCCCATCATGAAAAATCTCGGCAATAGTTTTGTTGTTGCGTGCAATCACATCACGCCCCTTAAATGTAGCCCACGCACCATTACGAACAGGATAACGCCCAGTAATTATTGCCGAGCGAGTAGGGGTGCTAAGTGGAGAGACATGAAAATCGGTCATCCTTACACTCTCCGCATAAAAATTGTCGATATTTGGAGTTTTAAGGTATGGATTGCCTTGACATGCCAAACCGCCTAAACCTTGGTCGTCGGTAAGAATAATAATTACATTTGGCTTTTTTGTAGCCTCTGCGGTTTTACTACACGACTGCACCGTAGTAGCTACTACTGCAACTACAACTAACGACTGTTTCATCTTAAAAATGGTATATATGTTTAGGGAGTTCTAAATTCTGGGGTTTGAGAGATTTTAGAAGTTCCCTTTAAGGTAGTTCTAAAGTTCAATTTCTTTATTGCCTTTTACATTACAAGTTGTCTCAACATACGCTTTAGTGCTTTTTATAGGCTGTCCTCCACCCACAGAGATGGTTAAATTGCCTTTCTGCACCTCTCTACGCTTGTCGTCGGTAAGAGTTGACATAAATGTAGGTGTAACCTCCAAATCTACAATTTTGCTCTCACCAGCTTTTAGCGATATGCGTTTGAAGTTTGCTAAACGACGAATTGGCTCACCATTACCGCTATTTTGAGTTGCAACATATAGTTGTACCACCTCGTCAGCATCATATTTGCCAATATTTTTCACCTCAACCGAAAGAGATAGTTTTTCGCCAGCTTTTACACTCTCTTGACACTCCAAATTAGAGTATTTAAACTCACTATACGATAGTCCATAACCAAAAGGATATAGAGGCTCGCAGGTCATATATTTGTAGGTGCGCCCCTCCATCGAGTAGTTTTCAAAAGGAGGTAGTTGTTCGATATTTTTAATAAAGGTAAGAGGAGTTCGAGCCGAAGGAGATACATTTCCATATAAAATATCGGCAAGAGCATAACCTCCAGCCTGCCCTGGATACCAAGCATAGATAAGAGCATCTGAAAGCTCACCAACCTCTGTCATTATTAGCGGAGTACCTGAAGCGACAACAACAATAAGTTTTTTGTCAGAGCCAAGTTTTTTGTTCTCTTTATCTATATTTTCACGTAATGTACGCAAAAATTTCATTTGCGCCTCTGGAAGCATATTGTCAATCATATCACCTTGAGTTTCAGAAGCAATAGCATCGGTACCCTCGCCCTCAAGCATATTTGTAAGACCTACACACGCCACAACTATATCAGCCTCTGGAGCCTCCTTTACAGTCCAATCATTATAACCAAAATGGGTAGGCATTACTCCGGGACGATATTGAATAGATGTGCCTTTTGGCATATTAGCAGCGATACCCTCGTAGAAAGTTGTCATCATATCGTTTGCACCATAGTAGTTACCGATAAGTGCATCGGGTTGGTTTGCAAAAGGACCTGTAACGTAGATGTAGTTTACCTTGTCGGTAAGCGGAAGCGTACTATTTTTGTTTTCAAGAAGCACCATCGACTTTACAGCAGCCTCATAGGCTATCTGTTTATGTTTGTTGTTGCTAACTAACGCCTGTGAAACCTCATTATACTTCACCTTCTCTTTATCGTCAAAAAGACCAAGTTTGAAACGTGTCTCCATAAGGCGAGTAAGAAGAACATCGACTGTAGACTCCTCTACTAACCCCTTTTCTACCGCCTTTGGAATTGCATTTAAATAGAGTGCGCCGCACTCCAAGTTTAGTCCAGCATTAAGAGCCATAGCCGCAGCCTCTTCGGCAGAGTTACAAATCTTATGATTATTTATAAAATTCCAGAGCGCACCGCAATCGGAGGTTAGATAGCCATCAAAGCCCCACTCTTTCTTTAAAATATCGACAAGTAGCGTCTCACTAGCTGCACACACCTCACCATTAGTTCGACTATAAGCAGCCATTACACTCTCTACATCTGCATCCTTTACAAGAGCCTTAAAGGCAGGTAGGTAGGTCTCATACAAATCTTTCCACGACACGATTACGTTAAATCCATGACGCAAAGCCTCTGGACCACTATGAGCAGCAAAATGTTTGGCACATGCTGCTGTCTTTAGATACTTTTCATCATCACCCTGCAAACCCTTTACATAAGCAACTCCAAGTTGAGAGGTAAGATAAGGATCTTCACCAAAAGTCTCTTGACCACGTCCCCAACGAGGGTCACGATAGATATTGATATTTGGAGAGTAGAAAGTCAAACCTGTATATTTTCCATCATTTCCTTTCGCCTCAGCCTGTAAATAGAGCGAGCGTGCCTCATCCGATATAGCATTGGTCATTCTGTAGACTAAATCGGTATCAAACGAAGCAGCCACACCTACCGATTGAGGAAATATTGTAGCATTTCCTGAGCGAGCCACACCATGCAGACACTCATTCCACCACATATAGCTCGGAACGCCTAAGCGGTCGATAGCGGTAGCCTCATTTACCATCTGTGAGGCTTTTTCTTTAAGGGTCATACGAGATACCAAATCGGCAGCTCTCTCTTTTGGAGATAGCTCTTGATTTTGATATGGTAGAAGCTCTTGTGCCGAAAGTGTAAAGGTGGCAAAAGATGCACAAAGTAGTGATATGATATTTTTAAACATAATTATTGATATTATAGGAACTTCTGAAATCTCTTGAAATACAGATTTTAAACTCCTTTATGAAAGCTCTTTAGTGTTGTGTACGACCGATTTAGTTTTACCATGAACCTCTTGTTGTACTTTAGCAGAAATGGTTTTGGTCGAAATCTCTTTACCATTTATTGATAAAGATAGATTGTTAACCTCACTGCTAAGTACAAAATCAAAGCTACCTAGTATAGTTTTGTGTGCAGGGATAGTAAGAGTGGTTTTTTTCGACTCTTTACCATTATTTGTACACTCCACTTCAACTGTTACATCTTTATCGGTATTATTTCTAATATAGTGTTCAACTACAATATCATTGCCCACTACATCGCCTTGAATATCGCCATAAACTACGCCACTATACCCAATTTTAAATACATGAGCATACTCTGTAGGCTGCAGTTTTGGGAAAGTGATAGAGAGACCATCGCTCTGTTGATTCCAATCAATTTTTTCGTCAGAACCTAACATCGACACCGATTCAATTTTGATATTATCACCATTTTCGCTCTTCAAAGAGCCAATTTTAATATCTGCATCACCCCAAGCTAAAGTTGTAGCATAGAGAACATCATCTTTAGCGGTAAATCGAATATCATGAGCTGTATATTCAGTAGCTGTATTGTCGGTCATATAGCCAGCGGTTGAACGGCTATCACCCTCACCCCAACGAACCCAAGGGCGTGTGTCGTAGATTGCCTCACCATTAACCTTTAGCCACGACCCTAGCTCACGAAGTACATATTGTTGCTCTTTTGTGATGGTTCCATCAATTTTAGGTCCAATATTTAGAAGCAGATTACCATTTTTACTAACAATATCAACAAAGTCATCAATTACATGGTTTGGACTCTTATTCTCCTCATCTGGAGTGTAGCTCCACGACTTTTTACCAATAGAGGTGTCGGTTTGCCAAGCATACTTGCGGATACGGTCGCTTTTACCACGCTCAATATCAAAAACTTGGATATTGTCGCCATATCCAACCTTTGTATTTACAACAACCTCACGATTCCACTCCTTAGCACTATTATAGTAGTATGCCATAAACTTATAAAAAGTGGGTTGAAATGGATATTTACCAACTGTCCAGTCAAACCAGATTAAATCGGGTTGATATTGGTCGATAAGCTCATACATGTGAAGCAACCACTCCTTACGAGATTGCTCATTCGAACCCTCATTTTCACCTGCATAAGCGGTCATGCCCTTGCCTCCTGGTTGAGGAACACGTGCTCCATAAAGCGATATATCTGTATCACGAACATCGGATGGAGTGTTCATCCCCTCACTATAAAACCAAGCATTTTCAGCTCTATGCGACGAGAGACCAAAAATCAATCCCTCTGCTTTAATAGCTTTTGAAAGCTCGCCAATAACGTCGATTTTTGGTCCCATCTCAACAGAATTCCATGGATTAAAACGACTTTGATACATAGCAAAACCATCGTGATGCTCGGCAACAGGCACTACGTAGCGTGCTCCTGACTCTTTAAATATCTTCGCCCATTGGGCAGCATCAAAATTTTGAGCTTTAAAGCTCGGAATAAAATCTTTGTAGCCAAACTCTGTAAGAGGTCCATATACATCTTCATGGAATTTATTGATTTTACTCCCTTTTTGATACATCCAACGTGCATACCACTCGCTACCATAAGCTGGCACTGCATATACACCCCAGTGGATAAAAATTCCCAACTTATCGTCGGTAAACCAATCTGGAATTGTATAGTTTTCTGCTATTGATGCTGAGTCTGGTTTAAAAATATCAATACCACTAGGTGATGATGTTTTTGAAATGTCTGGGTAATACTCTACATTTGAGCCACACGACATAGCAAAAAGAGCTGTCGTAACCAGAAACGAATTAACAATATTTCTTTTCATATTCATCTGTTATTTCTGTAAAATCGTTATTTTAATTTAAATTATTAATCTACTACTCTTATCTATGTGCAAATTTACAATCTATAACAATAAATATGAGGTGGTATAATCCACAAAAAAGGGTGGATATATTTTTTTTATCATCAAAAAAAGCCATTTTTTTTATTTTACCACCTATCTTTTTTTAATTTACCCCTCTTAGTAATGATTGTTTAAAAGTATCTTTGCACTATAAACTAAAACAATCTAATAATGAATTACAGAAAAATTTTAATCTCATCACTGCTTCTAGTTTTAAGTTGTTATAATTGGGTAAATGGGCAAGATAGAAAATCTTTTAATGAAGATTGGCTCTTTTTAAAAGAGGATGCCAAAGGAGCTGAAACTATCAATTTTGACCATCAAAATTGGAGAAAATTAAATCTTCCTCACGACTGGGCTATTGAGGGTCCTTTCGATATTAAATATAATGCTCGTTGCGGAGGATTACCTGTTCACGGAACTGCATGGTATCGTAAAGAGTTCAAAATGGAACCTACAGATGCTGGTAAGGTGATAAATGTTATTTTTGATGGTGCAATGAACGATGCTCACGTATGGGTTAATGGCGAGTTTGTAGGAAATAGACCTTATGGATATGTAGGTTTTGCTTTCGATATATCAAAATATTTAAAATATGATGGTAGCGACAATCTTATTGCTGTTCGACTTGAGCCACAAGATTTATCTTCTCGCTGGTATCCCGGAGCTGGACTATATAGAAATACATGGTTAACTGTCGATGAACCACAACATATTCCACTTTGGGGTACATATATTACGACTCCTACAGTAACATCTGAAAAGGCAGTGGTACAGATTGAAACTGAAATAGTTAACAAAGCCTCAAAAAAATCAGAAATTACTGTTAACTACAAAATTTCATCACCAAACGGCTCAGTTGTAGCAGAAATTAGCGACAAATTAGAGGTTGAAGCGGGCAAAAAAGGCAAATCTAGCAGCTATGTTAATGTAGTGAAACCTGAGAGATGGGATTCCGAAAATCCTAATCTTTACACCCTTCAGACAGAGGTCGTAGCAGATGGTAAAATCACAGATAAAGAGACTACTACATTTGGTATTCGTTCAATAAAATTTGATACCGAAGGTTTCTATCTAAATGGCGAAAAGGTTAGATTTAACGGAGTGTGTCTACACCACGATAATGGACCACTTGGTGCAGCTCTCTACACTAGAGCTGACGAGCGCAAAATTGAGATATTAAAAGATATGGGTGTAAATGCTATTCGTACATCGCACAATCCACCAGCACCCGAATTTTTAGAGATTTGCGACCGCTTAGGGATGTTAGTTCTCGATGAAGCGTTTGATGGATGGAAAATTCCAAAAACCGAAAATGATTATGGTCTATATTTCGATAAGTGGGCAGTAACCGACCTTACCGATATAATTCGTAGAGACCGCAACCACCCCTCTATTGTGATGTGGAGCGTCGGAAATGAGATTTTGGAGCAAAGCGACAAACAAAATGGATGGCGCAAGGCAGATATGTTGGCAGATGTGTGTAGAAATGTCGACCCTTCACGCCCTTCGACCATAGGATTTAACTACTATCCAAATCCTTACGATTTTAATATTGCTCAACAGGTAGATATTGCTGGTGTAAATTACAAACCTCTACATTATAGCGAAATACGTAAAAATTATCCTCAACTGATAATTTACGGTTCAGAAACCTCTTCATGTACAAGCAGTAGAGGGGTATATCATCTACCAATTGAAAAATATACCACTCACGAGTCGCTTCAAGTGACAAGTTATGATATTATTGGCCCAGCGTGGGCATATCCACCAGATGTAGAGTTCGACTCACAAGAGAAAAACAGTTATGTTCTTGGTGAATTTATGTGGACAGGTTTCGACTATCTTGGTGAACCAACACCTTATGGTGGTAATGACAACTTCACTAATGGATATTGGAACGACCACTGGCCAGCACGCTCATCATATTTTGGTGCTGTCGACCTTTGTGGACTTCCTAAAGACCGTTTCTACCTATACCAAAGTCAATGGTCGAAAAAACCGATGATTCATCTACTTCCTCACTGGAATTGGGAAGGCATGGAGGGCGAAACAATCCCTGTTTACGCCTACACTAATTGCCAAGAAGCTGAGCTATTTGTAAATGGCAAGTCGATGGGTAAAAAGGTAAAAGGCAAAGACCTAACAGAGATTAAAGTACAATTTTTACGTTATGAGGGCAAAACTTTTATGACAAAATATCGCCTTTCGTGGGAAGTTCCTTATGTAAAGGGAGAGATTAAAGTTGTTGGTTATAATGACGGTAAAGCTATCACGGAAAAGGTTATAAAAACAGCTGGAAAATGTTCAAATATAGCTCTTTCTCCCGATAGAGCAGTTATTGATGCAGATGGTTCAGATTTAAGTTATGTAACTGTAAGAATTGAGGACAAAGAGGGAAATATCTGTCCAAATGCCGATAATCTTGTTAACTTTAAAGTAGAGGGTGCAGGCGAGCTAATAGCAGTAGGCAATGGCGACCCTACATCTACAGCATCATTCCAAGCCGACAACCGCAAAGCATTTAGCGGTATGTGTATGGCGATTATTAAATCGAAAAAGGGTCAGAGCGGAGAGATAAAAATTACTGCTACCTCTAAGGGTTTGAAAAGCACCGTAGTTGTTATCAACTCTAAGTAAAGGGAACTTCTAAAATCTCTCGAAATCCAGAATTTAGAACTCCCCTAAAGGTAACTTTCACGGAAACCTTCAAAATTAACTTGCACTTCTATAGTGGTTTTTTTATATAAATGAGCGATGGTGTCTAACACACAGTAGGGTTGGAAAAGTGTTAGACCTCCCGTCACTCAAAATTAATCTTTGTAAGGAGTTGTCTTAAAATGGTAGTTTTAGGGCAACTTTTTGCATAATAGCAGTTCCAAAAATCTAATTCTTAATATTTTACAAAATGAATAAACATACACTATTTTTGTTAGTACTACTATTAATATTTAGAGTAGGCGACATATACGGAGCGATAAAAAAAGCTGATTACAGCACCAAAACTATCACTGCCGACAAACACGAGATTATAGATATTGTTTTTAAAGCTAAAAAGGGAATAGAAAATCCATTTGAAACCGATTTCAAGGCTATTTTTACCTCTCCAACTGGTAAGCAACAGATAGTCGAAGGCTTTTTTAATGGTGAAGATAAGTGGGTTATTAGGTTTTCTGCATCAGAAAGTGGAGTGTGGAGTTACAAAACAGAAAGCGGTGTTAAGCTGCTTAATGAAAAATGCGGAAATATTGAAATATCAACAAAAAATTATGGTTCACGTCGTGGTGCAATTGTGATAAATGAGCAACATCCTCAAAACTTCTTTTGGCAAGATGGTTCGCCCTATTTCTTGATGGGTTTTGAGTGTGATTTCCTTTTTGCTCTCGATTACCACAATCCTGACTCTACTCCAAAGCTCGATAATCTGCTAAATAAAGTTGCAGAAAATGGCTTTAACCACCTTGTAATGAATGTATACGCCAACGATGTGGTTTGGGTAAAAGACCAGAAGCTAAAGCAGTCGCCGCAGTATGAATTTGGCGACGATAACTCAATTTTTCCTTTTCTTGGTGATAACGACAATCCTGACCACTCATCACTAAATATCGACTTTTTCAACCATTTAGATCGTACTATGGAAGCTCTAAATGATAGAAATATTATATCACATCTAATGATTTATGTGTGGAATAAAAATGTGAGTTGGGCAAAGACCCAAAGCATTGAGGATAATCGCTACTTCGACTATGTCGTAAAGCGTTATCAAGCGTTTTCAAACGTTGTTTGGGATGTTTCGAAAGAGGCAATATTGTATGGTAATGTTGGAGATGAGTATATTTTGGAACGTATCGAAAGATTAAAAGAGATGGACTCTTACGATAGGTTGGTCACTGTTCACGATTTTGGTTTTTGTAATCGAAACAGAGAGAGTGTAGATTTTTTATCTCATCAAGATTGGAACGGTTCGCTTTACAATGATATGATTGGTAACTACAATAAATTTAAAGATAAGCCTATCTTAAATGTTGAACATGGAGGTTATGAAGAGTGCGATTATGAGGTATTTTGTGGAAATTACATAAATGCAGAATATCTGCTTCGTCGAAATTATGAATCTATTTTTGCAGGAATCTACTCTACCTACTATTGGCAAGGATGTTCGTGGAATGTGATAATTCACGATTGGGAAAAGCTGCCCGAGGGAAGCTATAAGCCAAAAGTTGAATATTTTAAACATTTAACCGACTTCTTCACAAAATATCCTTTTCATAAATTCAAACCTTTTCCTCAATATAATGGTAGTGGTTATGCCATGTATGATGGCGATAAAACATATATAGTTTACATGCCAAAAGAGAATTACAAAACTGCTGCAAATCAGCTTATGAAAATATCAAAACGCCTAAGTTTTCAATGGTTTAACACCCATACAGGGGAGTATTCTGAGATTTATGAAACCGATGATATGCAGATTTTTGCAATGCCTGCTTCACCGTGGCATATGAAAAATGATGCGATTATGATAATGAAAGTTTCTGGGTTCAATAACACCCCGTAGAGACGTTGTGCACAACGTCTGTAACCGAATACAGGTAACCAAGTTTCATTTTCAAAAGCTGTTTCCGCACGCAGCAGTAGAGACGTAGCCCTGCTACGTCTAAAATCGAATTTTGATAACACACCGTAGAGACGTTAGGTCTAACGTCTGTAACACAACGTCTGCAACCGAACCAAAACAATCAAAATTGAATTTGTCAAGCCAAATCCAAACTCAGACGTAGCAGGGCTACGTCTCTACAGCCGAGCCACAAATTGTAATTCATAACAACAAATTTTGAAGGCGTACTTTTGTTCACTTTTTCTAAAAAAGTGTTAAATAAGTAGTGTAAAACAATTATTGCCATATTTTTAACAGCACTTTTGGAGCGATATTTTTTACTATTAAATCTCAATGTAGAATAACTATATTTTCAATTCAATAGCAAAAAATCTCATCTCCGATAGCACTATTAAAAACACACCAATAATTATTTTACCCTACTTATAGTTTTAAAATTACCTCCATTTTTGCACAAAAGTGCAAAAATGGAGGTAATTTAGAGGTTTTTCATACGCATAACTATTTGTAAATTAAATTGATAGTAGTTTTGCGAATGACCCTACTATAATAGGAGGGAGTTTTAACAACCTATTTAGTGATAAAACTTGCGTTGACCATCTTTAGGATTTATAATGGCAATAGATTTTATTATTGTTGATTTGTCATCCATTGTTAATTTTAGTCGAGTAGCAGTATCGTAAGTAGGTTTAGGAATTGAAATTTTTGAGGTGGTAAATTTTTCAGCCCTACCTGTATATTTCAACTTATATTTGCCTATTTCTACTCCATCTAACCAAAGTGTAGCTTCGCTATCCTCGTTTACAGCACTATAATTTAGCTCTATATCCCATTGACTAACGTAAAAACCTGGATCTACAAATGTTACAATAAATTCAGCTGTATTAGAGCTGGTTTCTGCTGTTTTTTCCTCTACAGTGTCGTTTCCCGAACCTTTATAGCTATATTTTTTGCTGTTGAAGTTGTCAAAATTGACTGTACGAAGCGAATGTTCAGCTACATCGCCTCCATCGACTATAACACTCTTTCTAAGACGAATATCAGCAGAAGAGGCTCCAATCAGAACATCATAATCACCACTTCCTACAACAAATTTTTCGCCATCAACACTCCAATGGCTCCAATTATCATAAGGAAGCTCAAAAACAACATTTTTTGTCTCCCCAGCCTTTAGAGATATGCGTTCAAAGCCTTTTAAGGCACAAGCAGCCTCTACTTCTTGGTTGCAATTATCTTTTATATATATCTGAATAATCTCGTCACCATCACGTTTCCCGCTGTTTTTTACATCTACACTTACTTTTAGTACCCCCTCTTTTGCTACATGGCTCTTGTCTAGCTTCATATTTGAGTATTGAAATTTAGTATAGCTCAAGCCATATCCGTATGGATAAAGAGGTTTGCCTTTAAAGTACGTATAGGTACGATTTTCTCGAATATTATAGTTGTCCATTGCAGGAAGATCGCTATCAGAGGCAAACCACGTTGTATTTAACTTGCCGCTAGGGTTGACATCGCCAAAGAGCATCTTAGCAATAGCATTTCCTTGTTGTTGACCATTAGCCCAACCACAAACAATTGCTTTAGCCTTGTTTTGTGTATCTCCAAGAATAGTTGCCCCACTAGGTACAATTACGACAATTACATTCTTATTAACTTTGCATAGCTCCTCTAAAAGTTGCTCTTGTCTACCAGGAAGATGTAGAGATTCTCTATCAGTATTTTCGGTTGCAGTAAGATTGTCGTTTCCAACAAATGCAACTACCACTTCTGCCTTTGCAGCACACTCGATAGCCTCTTTCATATTGATACTATCATCTTCTTGAGTCACCTCACACCCCTTGGCGTAGTGAATATCTCCTTTATAATGATTTTTAATACCCTCCAGAGGAGATACCATTGTTTTAGGCCAGCCCGAATAGATGCCAAGCCAACATCTATCGGCAAAAGGACCAACTACAGCTATGCTCTCTACCTTATTTTTGTTGAGAGGAAGAGTGTTCTTTTCATTTTTTAGAAGAACTATACTCTGCTCGGCAGCTTTAAGAGCTAGAGCTTCGTTTGAGGTAGAACCCATAGCAGATTTAGGAATTGAGGCATAAGGAGAGTTGTCTGTTTGGTCTAAATCGCCAACAAGAAATTGAAGTCGAAGTAATCTGCGAACAGAGACATTAATATCTTCCTCAGTAACCAATCCTTTTTCGAGAGCTACTTTTAAACTCTTAACCATGTGCGACTCTTTAGGGCGGAAACACTCTTGGTCGCAACCTGCAAGAAGTGCAGCAGCAGCAGCCTCTTCGTAATTGTCTCGATAGTGTTGAAAATGGTTAACACCACCAACGGCACCCCAATCGGCAATAACATAACCTTCAAATCCCCACTCTTTGCGTAGAACTCCATTAATCAACCAATCATTAGCCGAACATGGCACACCGTTTAGTCCATTAAGGGCTGTCATTATGCCTGCAGCACGCTCATCTACAACACATGCCTTATAGGCAGGGAGGTAATATTCTCGAAGATCTCTTTCGTTAATCATAGATTGAATCTCTTCTCGCTTATGTTCAACATTATTTGCCACAAAATGTTTAACGGTACATACTGTTTTAAGGTAGTTCGGGTCGGTGCCTTGCATCCCTCTAACATACATACGTGCCATTTCGCTCATGTGGTATGGATCTTCGCTATAACACTCTTCGTTGCGTCCCCAACGTGGATCACGTGACATATTTACAGTCGGTGAAAACATCATAACCTTTTTGTTGCTATGATTTGAATATCCACGACCCTCGTCAGATATGGCAGTTGCAACCTCAAGCATCAACTCTCTATTCCAAGTGCTTCCCATTGCATTATTTTGAGGGAATGAGGTGGCTCCAAAAGCTATCATACCGTGTAGTGCCTCGTCATACCACATATATGATGGAAGTCCTAATCGCTCAATAGCAGGAATATCGGAACTAAAGTAGTGAAGTTTTTCGTCGATTGTAAGTTCATTGAGCAGTAGCTCAATACGCTCATTTAATGGTTTGGAGGCATCCCTCCAAGCATGTTGAGCAAAAATTGTCTTATTTGTTGTTAATAAGGCAATTGTAAAAAGTAAAATTAATTTTTTCATACGTAAGTAAGTAGGGTAAAATAATTATTGGTGTATTTTTAATAAGTAGGGTAAAATAATTATTGGTGTATTTTTAATAGTGCTATTGGAGATGAGATTTTTTGCTATTGAATCGAAAATATAGTGG
>JAWXTR010000048.1:0-21173 GCA_044433365.1 Rikenellaceae bacterium | reverse complement strand
ACTATCGCTTTTGCATTTGGTCTGTCGGTTGTCGCTATGGCATACACTGTAGGCGGTGTTTCGGGTTGTCATATCAATCCTGCAATCACTTTAGGTGTCTGGATGTCGGGTCGAATGAGTGGTAAAGAGGCTATAGGCTACATGGGTGCGCAGGTTGTAGGTGCTCTTGTTGGTTCTGCTATCCTTTACGCTATTAGCAGTGGTTTGGGTGTCGAAGGAACAGGCGCAAATAGCTTTGAAGAGGGCATGATGATGCCTGCTCTTATCTCAGAAATTGTATTTACATTTATTTTTGTTTTGGTAGTGCTTGGCACAACTGCAAAAGAGAACGGTGCTCCGAATTTTGCAGGCTTAGTAATTGGTCTGACTCTTGTTTTGGTTCACATTGTTTGTATCCCAGTTACTGGCACATCGGTAAATCCAGCTCGTAGTATAGCTCCAGCCATTTTCCAAGGTGGTGTAGCACTTTCTCAGCTTTGGTTGTTTATTGTTGCTCCTTTTGTTGGTGCAGCTCTTTCGGCTACAGTTTGGAAGGCTCTTGGCAGCTCTGAAAAATAGTTGTGATTCTGAGAACTTGGTGTTAAAATCCTTAAAATACGTGATTTAACTCCTGTGTTAATGAGCAACACGATATTAAAAATATATAAATTACCCCATTTTTGCATTGTTTGCAAAAATGGGGTAATTTAATTTGGCGTATTCGCAAAACCCCTTTTGCGGATATGCCTCACAATTTTCTCTGAAAATTGTGAGCTCAGTGGTCTCGAAGAGCCACTGATGGCGTGTTTTGTTCACTTTTTTTTAAAAAGTGTTAAATATAGTTTTGTAAATTGTCTGATAATGGTTTTATAAATGACCCCTTTAAGGTGCTATTGATTCTTTTAAGAAATCCGATATTACTTTAGATTTACTATTCATACCATAATTTAGGGGTATCGGTATCGATTACAGCACCTGCTACAAATGTTGCATTTACTCCTGTTTCGCTTTCAGCTGCGATATTCATTGTTTCCGCAGGACAAGGATCTCCTTCGCTGCTGAAAAAGTATATTATATCGTCAAGTTTTGTAGCGTTACTATTGCTTGAATTATTTGCTATACCGTAAGTAGCATCGCCATCTGTCGCTGCTATCCAATAGCATGATGAAACGGTAGTGGTTGATTGATAATCCTTTCCTAATATACCGCCTGCACCGCTTGTTGCAGATATTTTTCCTGTGCTATAACAAGCAGTAATATAACAGGTATAGACTGCTGCTCCAGCAATACCGCCTGATACAGTATCATCAGCGAGATTGTCTACATCACCGACGTTGTAACATCCTGTAATGCGACTACCACTGTACATACATCCAACCAAACCCCCTACATCTCCAGAACCTGTAATAGTTGCCTTATTATAACAACCAATAACTTTAGAATTATAAATTTCTCCAGCTATTGCCCCAGTAAATTTATTTCCTGTTATAATGCCTGAAACACCAAGATTTTTAATAGTAGCACCATCTATAACACCAAATAAGCCTTGGTTATTTACATCACTTTTATTTATATAAAGCCCCGAAATCTCATATCCTCCACCATCAAATGTGCCTTTGAAACGAATATCACTATCACCTATCGCAGTAAATTCATTTTCATCAATACCATTACCATAGCTATCAATACCGCCAAGGTCGATATCAGAGGTTAACTCAAAATATAACCCACTAGTACTTTCACCACTAGCAACAAATTCCGAAAGATCGTTAATGCCATCGGCTGTTGAAATTTGGTAAGGCTCGCTTTCTGTTCCCTGACCCCCAGCAGTGAAGTAGGTGTAAGTGGCATCTGTATTTTCGTAATCAAACGTAGGATAACCATCATCTCCTGCTTTCCATACACACGCTTCAATAGTTGGTGACGAGCTGTTATATTCATAAACTCCGTTGTTTAAGATGTTTACGAAATTTTCAGATGTCATCTCTTCTAGTGTCATGCTTGTTGCTCCACCAGAAGTTTGACCACTTGTATCTGATGCGTAGTAAGAGTTTGTAGAGGTAGAAATTGCACAATAATTTCCACTGTTATTTTTCCCTACATTATAGCAATTTGTAATCACTGTTGGTATGGCTACAGTTGGTGAACTAAGACCAACTAAACCACCACTATAAACATTAGCTAAATTATAACAATTAATAATTTTTCCACCCGATTCGAATGCACGCCCTACTAAGCTGCCTGAATAATCAACAGTACTATCTATATATCCAGCATTATAGCTGTTTATTATTAAGTTGGAGCCATCTATCTGCCCTATTACACCACCAACACTACCAATATTCGTAATATATACAGTTACACTAGCCTTATTATAACAATTTTGAACAGTCGAATTACTAGTACAATAACCAACTAATCCAGCTGTATGACTACCGCCATATACGCTACCATCAACTCCAATATTTTTAACAGTGGCACCATAAATACTTCCAAAAAGAGCACTTTTCGAACTACCAGTATTAATATAAAGCCCCGAAACCTCATGGTAATCACCATCAAAAGTACCCGTATAATCTAAAATCGGAGTCCAGTTAACCTCTACATCATTAATAGATGCACCGCAAATAGTACTAAGGTCGATATTATTAGTTAATTTACCATTTATACTCTGATTGGCTTTGCCAAATGTAGCAAAACCATCGCCCGAATATAGAGCATTAGCACTATTTTCACTACCATTTATAAGATCTGCAAAGGCTTTTAGACCATTGGCTGTTTTTATAATATATATGCCGTCTGATAGCTCTATATCAAGCACTTTTTCAATTGGTGCATCGTTGTTAGAAGCAGAACCAAAATTTTCGTCACTATCAACCCAACCAGCAGCAGTTTCACCACCACTTCCAACACTATCATTATAATCAATAACATTATTATTAAGCTCATTAATAAAAGTATCGCTTTCGATATATTCTGTTGTTTTGCCTGTAACTTCACCTACGTTACTACTGCTATCTTTTGTGTATTTCTCTTCATCATAATAACAATCAGTAACAGTAATATCGTTTTCAGTAGTACCACCACCCGAAATTGCACCACTATTACTACCTGTTACCTCAGCTTTATTAACACAGTTGATAATCTCAGTAGAGGTATTTGTTGCACTTTCGCCAGTTGCCCCTACAATACCACCACTATTGCTACTACCATCGACTACACCCTCGTTAAAGCTGTTTACAACAGATGAATCGGTAATAGTGCCGACAATACCGCCAGCATTTCCACCACTAACAGTTACATTGCTGCTACAATTTATAATCAAAGTTTCGTTTTGCGCAATAGCCACAATACCACCTACGCTACTATCGGTTGCGCTGCTCGAAATAGTACCATTAATTGTGAGATTTTTGATAATAGCACCATCCGTATATCCGAAGAAGCCTGCAAAAGCATCATCACAGGTAATAGATAGACCCGAAATTGTATGTCCATTGCCGTTAAATACACCTTTAAATGGATAAGCTTCGCTTCCTATTGGGGTGAAATTGGTCGATATTGTGGTCTCTGATGTTTTGGTAACACTTTTTAGATCAGTTTTACTAAGGTCAATATCAGCAGATACCTCATAATACAAATCACTATAATCTTCTGGATAGTTGTTGATTAAGCTCATTATGGCATATAACTCTTGGGCTGTAGAAATTTTAATAGGATTTTCTGCTGTTCCTACATTGCTTGAAAGATCTATTCCATCTAAAGTTGAGAATGGAGAGGTGTAATTATAACCTGCTATAAAGGCTACTGTGCTTTGAGTTGCGTAGCTGCTACAGATATCTTCGCCATTGTATAATGTAAATGATAGCGTGCGCTCAGTTGCTTTATCTTCGTTTATATCTTCACTTTTAGTAGGGTTAATCATAATGTAGGTTGTATATTCCTCATTAGCCTCACAAGAAAGGTTTTTTACTACATACGTATCATTTTCACCATCTTTAAAATCTAATTTAGTAATGGCTGCTGTAGGTGTAAATGTAAAAGTCATAACAGAGAGCTGATGAGTAAAACTAATAGAGCCATTTTGGCTATATGAAAACTCTGATAACATATAACAAGCATCGCTTAGATTGTCTATTTTGCTCCCATCTTGCTCTAAAAGATAATCTATTTTTTCTGTCTTTGCCGCATCAAGAGTTTCAGCTGTTGAGGCAGGGTAGATAGCGGTATAATTTGCACCAGTAGATAGTGACTGAGTAATTGCAAATTCGCCCACGCCGCTATTATCAACACTAATACATTTTAAGTTTCCCAAAAGAGCACCTTCAGCATCGTAAAGAGTAAACTCATCGTCTACCTCCCAAGCAATATTAATTATATTGCTATTATCGGTAAAACTCATTTTAGTATCGGCTGCTACATCTACTGTAGCACGTAAAATAGTGCTTGTACCATCTAAAATCTGACTTGCTAATTCATCTTTTTGACACCCAATAACTGTTAAAATTATTGATGAAAAAAGTAGTAATTTTGATAAAAATTTTCTCATAGTTTTATTTATTTGCTATTTTCTCTTAGTAAGAGAAATCTAAATGTAAAAAAACGCCTTTGAGGGTGTTGTAACGCAGTTTTTTTGGGTTTTTTAAAAAAACAATCCTCGAACTTAATGCAAGAAAAATGAAAAATACTGTTATAAAAATTTGTTAATTAACTAAAAGTAAGTATATTTGTACAAAAGAGTACTTCTCTTACTAAGAGAAAATAAGCTGCTAAATATACCTAAAACAGATAAGACGCTTATATATAAAGTAACAGTTTAGAATAAAAATTTGTGGCTCAGTTGTAGAGACGTAGCCCTGCTACGTCTGGGTTTGGATTTGGCTTGTCAAATCCAATTTTTGTTTGCTTTTGTTTGCTCTTTTTGCTGTGCAAAATTCGATTTTAGACGTAGCAGGGCTACGTCTCTACTGCTGTGCTTCGATCTTAGGCGTAGCAGGGCTACGTCTCTACTGCTGTGCTTCGATCTTAGACGTAGCAGGGCTACGTCTCTACTGCTGTGCTTTGGTTGCAAACCGCCAAGACCCAACGTCTCTACTGAGGGTGTGGATTTGCCTAAGAAATAATAGTTCTGCGAATTCGCCTAGTGAGTAGGAGTAAAAGTACAACAGCAAACCTCCTCTTTACGAGTGTATTGGCTGCCGTTTTTGATAAGTTCGATAAGTTTTTCAGCCGATTTATATCCCATTTCGTAAGAGGGGTGGGTAAGTACCGATAATTTTGAGGAGATTAATCCACGATGGAGTTTATCAGTGAAACAACCTATCTTAAAGTCGGTTATAAATGGAATATTTCGCTCTCTTGAGGCTAAAATCATGCCGTAAAAAATGGTGTCGTTAATGCAGATTATTCCATCTGGTCGTGGCTCCATTTCATACACACTATCAAGCGTTTTATTACCATCGTAACTGCCAAATCGACACTCTAAATAGAGATTTTCATCAAACTCTATAAAGTTTTCTTTTAGAGCCTCTAAGTAGCCTCTTTTTCTGTCTTCACAAATATTTAAAAAAGATGGTCCTGATATTAATGCAATGCGTTTACAACCTTTTTCTATTAGGCTATTAGTAAGAAGTTTTGTAGCTTCACGGTTGTTTGAAACCACACGGTGAAACATATCGCAGTTGGGAACTCTATCTACGTACACAGTTGCAACTGCTGTATTTTCAAGCTCTTTAAGGTGTGTGTAGTCGTCGCTCTCTTGCGAAAGACATATAATTATACCTGCTACACGAATATTAAGCATATTATTTATGGCTTCAATCTCTTGTTCGTATGATTCGTGTGAAGATGCAATAATAGGATAATATCCGTTTTTTCGCAAAACTGTCTCAATACCCTCAATAATAGAAGAGTAGAAATATGTAACAAGGTCGGGAACAATAATTCCGACCAAATTTGTGGATTGGTTTATTAAACCTCGTGCATGAGGATTTGGACGGTAACCCATCTCTTTTGCAACCTCTTTTACCTTGGCTTTTAGGGTAGGACTAACATCATATTGGTCTCTTAAAGCTCGTGAAACAGCCGACACCGAGATATTTAGCACCGATGCTATATCTTTTAACGAAACAGGACGCTTTTGCATATCATAACAGAATTTAATAATATGCTTACAAAATTACAAAAAATATGGAAATTACAAAATAAATAACAATATAATGCATAATTCATAATGCATAATTCATAATTACTGAGCTGGGTAATACCAAGCAAAGATGCTATACACAACATAAGTAATCGAACACAGCAAATAATTACGAATTATGCGAATAAAGGTTTGAAATTTTAAGCTATTTTTCTAGATTTTTCTCAAAAATTGTTTCCGCACACAGCAGTAGAGACGTAGCCCTGCTACGTCTAAAATCGAATTTTGCAAAGCAAAATGAGCTTACGTAGTAATCAAAATTGAATTTGCCAAGCCAAATCCAAACTCAGACGTAGCAGGGCTACGTCTCTACACCCGAGCCACAAATTGTAATTTTTAACAACAGATTTTGAGAATGAGCCATTTTTTTACTTTTATTAAGAATATGGCAATAATTGTTTTACACTACTTAGTCAAAAAATAACTTTTTTTATAATTCTAGTTGCAAAAATAGCTCAAAATAGCTCGAAAATTTCAAGCCTTTATTCGCATGAATTATAAATTATAAATTAAACCAAGCAAAGATGCTATGCGCAACATAACTAATCGAACACAGCAAATAATTACGCATTACGAATTACGAATTATGCATTATGAATTAAATAAACCTCCCCGTATACCCCAATCCACTAGCAGCAACCTGCTCAGGAGTACCCGTAACGACAATCTCGCCACCATCTCTACCCCCCTCAGCTCCAATATCAATAATATAGTCGCTATGACGAATAACATCGAGGTTGTGTTCGATAATTACCACCGTATTTCCCTTATCTACCAATCTGTCGAGCACGCCAAGAAGCACTCTAATATCTTCAAAATGGAGTCCTGTAGTAGGTTCATCAAAAATATATAGAGTCTTTCCGCTATCACGTTTTGATAGCTCTGTGGCAAGTTTTATACGTTGGCTTTCACCTCCAGATAGAGTTGTAGAGGGTTGTCCAAGCGTTAAATAACCCAAACCAACGCTCTCAATCGAACGAAGTTTATCGGCAATATTAGGAATAGAATCAAAAAATTTAAGGGCATCGCTAACGGTCATATTCAACACATCGTTAATATTTTTGCCTTTAAATTTTACAGCTAAAGTCTCTCTATTATATCGCATACCACGGCATACAGGGCAGGTAACATACACATTTGGCAAAAAATTCATTTCAATCGACTGCACCCCAGCACCCTTACACTCCTCACATCGTCCGCCTTTAACATTAAAAGAAAAACGCCCCTGTTTGAAACCTCTAATTTTTGCATCCGTAGTCTGCTCAAACAGCTTACGTATATCGCCAAAGAGGTTTGTGTAGGTTGCAGGGTTGCTACGAGGAGTTCGACCAATTGGTTGTTGATCTACAACTATTAATTTGTCGATATTTTCGATTCCCTCAATTTTATCATATTCCAAAGGTTGGTCGAGGCTTCGATATAACTCAGCACTAAGAATTGGGCGTAGTGTACCATTTATTAGCGAGCTTTTTCCACTCCCACTAACCCCCGTTACACACACCATTTTCCCTAATGGAATCGAAACAGTAACATTTTTAAGATTATTACCCCGTGCACCGTAAAGCACTATCTCTTTGCCATTACCTTGGCGTCTTTCGCTCTTTTCACTCACCTTTTTTCTACCGCTAAGATAGTCAGCAGTAAGGGTATCAGAGGCTAAAATATCGTCGTAAGTACCTATTGCCGACACTTTTCCACCATTTACACCTGCACCCTCACCAATATCAACAATCCAATCGGCACTGTGCATCATATCTTCATCGTGCTCCACCACTATCACACTATTTCCTGCATCACGTAGTGTAAGAAGCGAGTCTATTAGCTTTTGGTTGTCTCTCTGGTGTAGCCCAATGCTTGGTTCATCCAAAATATAGAGCACATTTACCAGTTTTGTACCGATTTGCGTAGCAAGTCTAATTCGTTGGCTTTCACCACCCGAAAGAGTGGCTGAACCTCTGCTGAGCGATAGGTAGCCAAGACCTACATCGAGCAAAAAAGTGAGCCTTTCGCTTATCTCTTTAATAATTTCAACAGCTATTTTTCCCTCTTTGCTACTACCTAAAATCTTAGAAAGTGAGTCTATCCACTCCTTTAGCTCAATTAAACTAAGTGAGCATACTTCACCAATATTTTTATTGTCAATTTTAAAATAGTTGGCATCTTGATTAAGACGAGTACCGCCACAAAGCGAACATTTTGTGTGGTTTACAAATTGCGCTTTCCATTTAGCCCCTTTTGTGGTTGCCTTTTCGTCGTCGGCAATCTTTTCGATATAACCAACTACCCCCTCCCACATAACGTAAGAGGATGGAGCATACACACCTATATCTCTCGGCTCAACCTTTAGCGGTTCGCTATCGCCATATACAACCTTTGCAATTGAATCTTCGTCGAGTTCGTCGAAAGGGGTCGAAAGCTCAAAGCCGTAACGTTTTCCAAGAGCTTCGAGTAGCAAAAAAGTCATATTTTTCTTCTGCTTACCGAGTGGTTCAATTGCACCTTCGGCAATAGATAAATTTGGAGATGGTACGATTTTTTCAATATCAAAAACCACCTCCTCACCAAGTCCATTACAGCGAGGACAAGCTCCATGTGGTGAGTTAAACGAAAAAGAGTGTGGTGCAGGCTCATTAAACGACTCCCCAGTGGTTGGGCACATTAAATTTCGACTAAAATAGCGACTTTTTAATGTTCCGTAGTCGTAAATCATAAGCGTACCTTTACCATGTTTAAACGCCTCTTCTACGCTTTTTAGCAGCCTTTCTCGACAATCATCGCTATCTTTTATTGGTAATCTGTCGACTACCAGCTCGATATTGTGAGTTTTGTAGCGGTCAAGACGTGTAACAGTGGCAATATCTTGCATTATACCATCAATTCGAGCATATACAAACCCCTTTTTTGTAAGCGAAATAAAAAGCTCTTGATAGTGACCTTTACGCCCTTTGACTATTGGCGACATAAGGGCACATTTTTGTCCATCAAAGCTCTTTATAATCAAATCGACAATCTCTTTTCGACTATATTTCACCATCTTTTCGCCTGTTTTTGGAGAGTAGGCTGTAGAGGCTTTAGCAAAAAGTAGGCGCAGAAAATCGTTGATTTCGGTCACTGTTCCAACAGTCGAACGAGGATTTTTATTTGTACTTTTCTGTTCAATGGCAATAACAGGGCTAAGTCCGCTAATCTGCTCCACATCGGGGCGTTCTAGCGAACCTACAAACTGACGAGAGTATGAAGATAGAGTCTCCATATATCTTCGCTGACCTTCAGCGTAAATTGTGTCGAACGCAAGCGACGATTTTCCACTTCCAGAAAGACCTGTAACAACAGTAAGCTTTTCACGTGGAATCTCAACATCTATATTTTTTAAGTTGTGCACCTTTGCACCAAGTACTTCTATCTTTTCCATATAAATGTAATTATTAATTGTAAATTATAAATTACAATACTTTAGTGATTTTTTGTAAACAATTGAGTTCTAGTATGTTGTAAACTTAGGCTCATAATAATTAACTCGTTAATTTTAATTAGTTATAATTATATTAAAAAAAATACCGAAATATTAAAATTATTAATAATTTATAATTTACAATTTATCATTTATAATTAATCCAAAACGCTCCCATAAGCAATAGGAACACGAACAGTATAGCTCTTGCCATATTTGTTAGAGTGTGTATACTCTCTAATCCATGGATTTAACGTTTTTAGCTTTTTATATGTTGTGCCGTGCTCTTTAGCTAGATTAACCCAATTTATCGAGCTGGTTTTTACTGTTATCTCTCTATATCTAAATGGAGGGTAATAGTCGTCGTCTCCCACATAATAGCCCAAATTTTCGGGGTATTCACACAAAATTTTGTAGGTTAGGATTCTGAATACATAACGCATAGTCTCGGTAGGGAGAATTAAATCGAAAAATTTGCTCTCTTTTTGCGACTCTGCTCTACGTGCAAGCCCAGCCATCCCAACATTATACGAAGCAGCTGCCATTGTCCATGAACCAAACTTATTGTAGGCAGTGGTCAAATATTTACACGCTGCAATGGTGCTTTTCTCTACATGATAGCGTTCGTCTACAGTAGAGCCAACCTCCAACTTATATTGTGTGCCCGTAGCTGCTAGAATTTGCCATAATCCAGCCGCTTTGGCGTAAGAGTAGGCGTTAGGATCAAGACTACTCTCGGCAACTGCCAAATATTTAAAATCGTCGGGTATTCCATTCTCTTTTAAAATAGGCTCTATCACCGCAAAATAACGTCGACTATCTAGCAGTGAGCGCATTGTCTTAGAGTGCATATATTTTGTGATAAGTATCTCGTTGGATAGTGCTATTCTTACATCTTCATCATTGAGCGGAACCATCTCACCAGCAAAAGATATTGAATCGGGAATAAATGGTGCCTCAACACACTGCCCACCAATAGAGCGGTCAGAGTTGCTAAATTTTAAATTTATGCCATCCTGTGCCGAAGCGCAGCTAATAGTGCAAAAAGAGAATAGTGTAATTAGTAGGAATTTCATTTAATTGTGAATTATAAATTGTGAATTATAAATTGTGAATTATAAATTGTGAATTATAAATTATGCATTATTTCTTATCTTCTCGTCGTTCTTTTCGTCGCTCTTGGCGTTTTTTACGCTCTTTTATATATTTATCTTTTAAATCTTTCAAATTATTAAAACTCTCCTTGTAGTAGATACCTACGCCATTTTCTTGCAATCCTTGATTTTCATCAAAAGAGTCTATTTGTCGAGAAAATGCCTTAGTTTGCAGGTTTCCACTCTCATCGAGTAGGTATGTAATCGAAAAATTACCTGAAAGAGTCTTTGCATTCTCTGTAAGGTGAGCTGTATTATTTTTAAAATCGTAGTTACCCTCAGCCTCCAGCAACAACCTATCGTTTAGCAGAGGTGCCGAGAAATTTAGCTCCACTTCGTCGGATGTTGTCTCGCTACTAGGACGGTAGTTAAATCCTAAATCAAACTTATCGTTAGAAATCCAGTTGTTTATCTGGTTTGATAAAAATTCGACCCCTGTCACTGCTCCAGCAGTACCAACCATACCTACAGTCACATTTCCCCCACTTTGCGAAGCATCCGAATAGAAACTGTTTGAGAAAAGAAGCCAAAATATCTGCTTTGAGATAGCCTCCTCAGTGTTAAGGTAGCTATTTAGCAAACTTTGAGTCTCAGGGTCTACATCTGGTGTCGATATTCCAAGTGTAATATCTGGTTTTAGTAGCTGCCCATATAGATTTAGGTCGCAATCTACATCTACCGAACCTTTATATTCAGTGCCAAGTAGAGGTTCGAGAGATGTTTTGGTTTTGTAAACAGCTGTAACATCAAGATTTGCTGCAAGAGGGTCGCCATTCCACGAAATAGTAGAGCCAGGACGTATAATAAAGTATTTATTTATCAATTTAAAGTTTGAAAGGGTAAAAAGGTAGTCGCCACTGGTAATTTCATACCCTCCATTAAGAGTGAAAATATCTCTATCAGGAATAACTTTCACCCTAAATTCGCCATTACCTCTACCCTTAATTATATCGCCAAGTGTCGGGTCGATAACAATCTGTACCTCTGTATCTGAACCAACCGCTACATCCATATCCATCACAAATTCCGATTCAATGCTATTTTTTTCTCTCTTTTTCAGATTTATAAGATTGCGGTTCATCGTAGAATCAATATCTATTTTAGGCTGAACAAATGTTATGTAATCTGCCTCGCTAATGGTAGATTTGTCGGAAAGGGGCATATAAAATTTTGAATTATTTGTGGCTTTTGCCCTTATCGACATTGTCACACTATTTCCGTGCCCATCTACATCCATCGCTCCATCACCCCACACCTTGCCATAAAATAGGGGATTATTCTCTAAGGTGGTGTTTAGACACAATAGATTTTGCGGATTTATTCCAATATTATATTTTACTCTTCGATAACGGTCATTACCATCTAGTTTGCCTGTGACTGGAGCAGTTACACCGTTAGGATCGGTAATAATAGCATCCTTTAAGGTGTAGATATTATCTTTTATCTCACCCTTGCCGCTAAGCGAGTAGCGAACATTTGTAAAATCGACAGTTATTGCCATATTTTTAATATCCACATCGCCATTAATATTTAGAGGTCTCTCTAAATTGTCGACCGTAATATCAATCGATCCTTGCCCTTCACAATCCGAGCCAATAACCTTTAGTAGCGGTTCAAGCGGTTTTATATCTATATCGTCAATCTTTACCTTAGCCAGAAATTTAAATTCTTTATGGTTAAATGTTGCATCTATAATATCGCTAGTGGGAGTAGAGAGTCTGTATTTAGTAAGATTTCCTCTAAATTCATCGCTTTTTAAGGATAAATTAGGTATTTCATAGTCGTTTATAAAAATATCCTCAATAGTAAAGTTGGTCAAAAAATTACGTCCGCTATCTTTATAGTATAGTTTTGCATTTCCATTAAGATTTCCTTTTAGATTGTAGCCAAGCTGTTTTGTAAATAGAGAAAATCCGCCCAATTTTAGTTTTGAAACATCTACCGAAAGAGTGTCATTTGGCGATTTAGATACAACTCCATCTACAAGAATAGATTCATTGCCACTTCGCATGCTAAATGAATTTATATCTACTTGTGTGGTATCGATTGTAATATTATTACTCTCTAAATCCCAACGTTGTCCAGAAAAGTTAATATACGATGATTTTATTTGTGAAATGGCCTTTGTAAATCCATCACTACTCTTAAATAAATTAGAATTTATGTTAATAAGTGCATTCGAATTATCAAAGGTGTTTTCAAATCCAGCCGAAATATCTATAAAGTCGTCTTTTACTCCACCTATAATCTTCATATTTGGAAGAAATAGAGAGCCAATATTTAGCTGGCTAGCCTTAGAAAATATTGAAATTGAGTCGCCAACACTACGTGTTAGTACATTTATCTCTTTTGCCCAATAGTTCTCCTTTTCAATGCTGCTACTTGTAAAGTTAAATGTAAATTCGTCGAGTAGCGGATTGAAAATAAGCGATAGTTTACTATCTTCAGATATATTTAACCCAGGCAAGAAAATACTTGCTACATTATTGGTCTCCTTCACATTAACCGTAGCAACATAGTAGTTGTTGTAGGCATCCTTAGTCTCTTTATCATTATTTAAACCCAAATTTTGTGCCTTTAAAACTCTCTCTTTAGGGTTTTGAAGCGCAGGTAAAAATTTAGATAAAGTGGTTGTAAAATATGGAACAATATTTTTGTAACTCTGTTTAGTGCTGATATTTATTTCGGCAAAGTCGGAAAATAGAGTTAGTGATTTGGTAGTTCCATTATTTTCAGCTACGATTTCGATTTTTCCCACCTCTACCGTATCAATATGGTTAATATATTGTAGCCCATTAAAAACAACATCACCGTTTATATCGTCGAGTTTAGTTCCTGTACCATCTGCCAACACCTTGCCGCTAAAAATCGAAAGGGAGTCACGTTTGTTGAAGTTAAGAGCGGTTAGGTTTATTCTATCTACCAGCAGGTCAAAATCATAACGAGGAAGCTTGTCGTTATAATCGATAAGCCCATTAAAATTGAACGAAATATTTGGATCATTAGCCCCAACATAGCCTGTAAATTGCAGATTCTCAAATAGTCCCTTAACATCAATTCCCCTATATTTATAATCTTTATAAACAGCAGAATCTATCGAACCATTCATATCTATTTTGGTGCTTTTACCTCTTAAATAGCAATCTACCAAAGCTGTAATATTGGCATTTTTTAATGTTTTTACTCCCAAAAGAGTCTCCCCATTAATATTTCGACCAACAACATTACCTTTAATATTAAATTCGTCTCCTTTTTTAATATTACTAACTGTAAAATCTACATCTCCTGCAAAAGTTGAGATTTTACCATTTGATTTAAAATCGAGCATCTTGCCATTAAAATCACCCCCAATAGTGATTTTCCCAACTCTATTTAAAGTCGACAAATCTATTATTTTTCCTGTAAAATCGTTAGCAACATGGGCTAAATCGCTACTACTAGTGATAAAATCGCCTAAATCGAGCGAAAAAATAGTATTTTGAATATTGGGTAAACCCTTTAAATTTAGAGAAGTAGAGCGAATTGAGCTTTCGTAGAAGCTAAGCGAAACAATATTGCAATTAAGGTCGGAAACATAGCCATCAAAGTCACCAATTAACCTAAATTTTGTTTTCCAATTACGTTTTTTACCTGTAAACTTCTCTACAGTCGACATATCTATATTGCTGCTGATAATATGCCCCGTCATTCTTACCTTATTTACAAAATCGCTTAAATTCCACTCCTTAAAGTTTAGTGATATATCTCTAAGCGACACAGTAGATTTATTAATCTGGAGCGATGCTCCGTTTGCAGCGATTGTTGAGGGAGAGAGTGTTAGCTGCTCAGCCTTTACGGAGCTAATATTTACACCGCTACGCTCAACAAACGAAAGCTCGTTAAGTTTTGCAGAGATACTATCTTTTAAAAGTGAAAATTTGTCGACACTTATCGACATCTCTCTCATGTGGAGTTTGTCGTAATCGACCCCTACCTCAAAATTTCTATCTAAGTTGCTGTTGTAGGCAACAATAAACGAATCGACCTTAATTTTGTCTATATCTAACCCAAATTTTATATCGGTACGAGGATTTTTAGATTTTAATTTCTCTACAACCTTTTTGATATTTACCGATACAGAGTCGCTTTCAATCTTTATCATACCGCCCGAAACTATAGCTTTGGAGGCTGCAAATTTTAAATCTTCTATTGAGATTTTTGAGATTGACACCTCTGCTTTGTCTACAAATAGCATTGTATCAAGAGCTTGATGTGGATTTTCAACAAAGAAATCGGAGATAGTAATAGTGCGAGGTACTCTATATTTTACTGAGCCAACCGAGACCTCTACCCCCACCTTTTCGCTTGCAAGCTCAGATAAAAAATTGGTTAGTTTCTTTTGAACAAAATCCATTTGCAGAAGTAAAGCCACAATAATAGGAACCGTTACAACTGTTAAAGTTATGGCGGCAAGAATCTCAAAAAATCCTTTTATTCCCTTTTTCATTGGCTTATATATTCTGTTTTTATGCAGCGATTTTGCTATTTTCTAGCCTCAATTGAGCGAATATGGCTTAATTCACCTGTTGTAGAGTCTATAATTAGCCCTTCAATCGAAATATCCTTAGGAATCAAAGGGTGTGAGGCTAGTAAATCCATAGCATTAAAAACTGCCTCCCGAGTTGAACAAAATCCTCCTAGCCATTTTTGAAAATCTACTCCTGAATTTGCAATATCGTCTATAACAGAGCGTTCAATGCCATGTTTTATCATGCTCTCGATTATTCCGTCGACATCTATTCCTTTCATTCCGCAATCAGAGTGACCTACAATCCAAACCGATTCTACCCCCTGTTTATAAATAGCAACAATAAGGCTACGTACCACACTACCGTAAGGGTGTGAGATAACCGCACCTGCATTTTTTAAAATTTTAACGTCGCCATTTTTAAATCCAATAGCTGCTGGTAAAAGTTCCACCAATCTGGTATCCATACAGGTAAGTATAGCCACCTTTTTATCTGGTAGAGCAGAGGTAATGTGTGGTTTATACCCACCATTCTCTACAAACTCTCTGTTGTATTTTAAAACCTCTTGTAACATAATTAAAAAATTTAACTCTACCCCTTAGGGGTTGTTCACTTTTTGCGTAGCTACAAAGATAATACTGTTTTTTACATTTTCATAAATAAGTTCGCTAAAAATATAAAAAAATCTATAAAATTGGGAATAACTGAGAATAACTGAGAATAACTGAGAAAGAATCATAAAACCTTAACCATTTAATAAAAAAAGGGGGTATTCAAAAGAATACCCCCCTAAAAATCAAACCTTTATTGGCATTATCAACTATTATTTAATAACTTGCTCAATTTTGTTCCAAATTTCATTTTGAACATTTTGTGGCATAGTAGCGATACGAGCTTTATGACTACCGCCATCTTGCACATATTTTTTCATGTTCTTTTTGCCAACAAATAGTTTATCGTCTACTGCTGCTGCCGACCAAGGATCGAACTGGCCGTAGATAAATATCATATTAGGGTCATTTTTACCTAAATATTTGTAAATATCACGATTTAAAGAGCCGTTAAATTTGGTTTTTTTAGCCTCTTTAGGAAGGAAGAGTTTGTATAGATAGTATTGAGCCGACTCAATAGTTAGAAGGTCTTGAAGAGGTTTAGTGTCGTAGCCATAGTAACCTAAATCAGTAGCTGCTTGCACAAAAAAAGGCTCGTTAGGGTCTGTTCCGAAGTAGTCAGCACTTGATGTTTTCATTAAATAGTCGAAAATTTCTTTATCTGAAGCCTCAGAAATTTCTGGAATTTCGTCGCTGCTGTAGCCCCATTGCCAGAAAGAGAAAGGATACTCTAAAACACAATAGTCGATAACCTCTTCTAATGATAAATCTTTAAAATCCCATTTTTTCTCAGTTGCAAGCTCTTTAAGCATAGGAACTAATTTAGCTTTACGAACAAGAACTTCACGTTGAAACATTAAAGTTTTAGCTCTATCGGTAGGAGTACCACACTGAGCAATAAATGGCTCATGGCGACCATCCTCAACACCAAAACATACAGGAGCAACGTAAGGAACCGATAAATCTACATCGTCTGGAAAGTATGTGCGGTAGATAATCGATGTTTGACCACCTTTACTAATACCTGTTGAAATCCACTTATCACTGTAAATCTCTTTAAGGATTGTAGATATGCGGTGAAGGTCGTTAGCAGAGTTAAAACCGTTCATATATTTCCAGTTGCAAGGCTCTGGAGTAGACTCTAGGAAATAGCGGTGCTCTACAACAACCTCATTAGTGTTAAGTTTTGTAGAAATCTCGCTACGATATTTAGGATTTAGCGCATAAGCAGCACCATAACCTTCGGTAACAATTACCATAGGTTTGTTTTCGTCTACGTGCGAAAGAATAAATCGCTGAGTAAACTCTCCAAGTTCAGGTTTGTTATAATCTAAAGGTTGTTTAATTTTTACAACATATTTTTCTGCAAAAATATCGCTTTCAAGTTTTTCAACCGAAACGACATCCTCCAACCCTTTGAGTCTTTCAGAAAGCGAAGCCTCATTATTAAAATTGTTACAAAAACCTTTAACTGCACCACTAAGTGTCATTGCTGCTACAAGTAGTAGACTAAAAAATCTTTTCATAAATTAGTAATTTTATTGTTTTATTTATTATTTGTAATAATTTAAATAGTAAGTTTTACAAATTGTTAATTATATCGTAATACCTATTATTTGATTACAAATTTATATAAAAATATTTAATTTCAAAGAAATTTTCTAGTTTTTTTCAAAATAAATGCAAAAATATCAAAAAAACACCTTTGTAGCCACTATTTTAGTGATATTTCTTCAGATAAAATTTAAAATTTGTAATAAACTAAGAGATTATTTTGGATTTTTGATAATGATTTTTTATTAAAATTCTGTAGTTTGATGAGAAATCAATATATAAAAATTAATTTATCTTTCGGTTTAATATTCAAACAAGCAGAAATAGAGAGCAATTATTTTTTTTAAACTTATCGCTTAATTTTAATTACAGAGGAATATTTTGTAACTTTGTACGTTTTATGTTATACTTGAGTTTACTTTTAAGCTGAAATAAAAAAATAATAAAAATTCTCATCGATAACGATTAATCAGTAATCATTATCGGCGTTAATCATTAATCATTACCTAAATATGAACTATTACAAAAAATCGACACTCCTTTTTGGATGGCTAGTTTTTGCAATCTCTACGCTTGTCTATGCTCTTACAATGGAGCCTTCGGCTAGTCTTTGGGATTGTGGCGAATTTATCGCTACCTCTTACAAAATGCAGGTAGGTCACCCTCCCGGGGCACCGCTATTTATGCTAATCAATCGTATCTTTACAATTTTTGCCGCCGATACTTCAAAGGTGGCTTTGATGGTCAATTTTGCAAGTGCTGTAGCTAGTGGGCTTACCATAGCATTTCTGTTTTGGACTATAGCGCACCTATCTCGTCGTCTTTTGGGAAAGAGTGAGGAGTCGATTGAAAAGGGAGATACATGGGTAGTTGTTGGTGCTGCTTTAGTTGGGTCACTTGCCTACGCCTTTACCGATACATTCTGGTTTTCGGCTGTTGAGGGTGAGGTGTATGCCCAATCTTCTCTATTTACAGCGATGGTGTTTTGGGCAATTTTAAAGTGGGAAAACGATGCCGACAAGCCTCATGCTAATCGTTGGATTGTGCTCGTTGCCTATCTTATGGGTCTGTCTATAGGAATCCATCTTCTTAATCTACTATCAATTCCAGCAATAGTGTTTGTCTACTACTACCGCTTAAATCCAGTCCGTAATAAGCTAGGTTGGTGGAAAGCGTTTGGGTTTTCGGTAGTAATATTAGCAACTCTGCTTTTTATAATAATTCCAAAGAGTGTAGAGCTTGGTGCATGGGTAGATAGAGTCTTTGTCAACACCTTCTCACTTCCTGTAAATAGTGGTATGGCAACTTTTGCACTTGCTTCGCTTGGTGGACTGCTTTATGGCTCTTACCGTGCCTACCAAAGGGGGCGTGTGGTACTAAATACAGTGCTGCTATCGCTTGCAATGCTAATTTTTGGTTATGGTAGTTATGCAACAGTTGTAATTCGTGCCTATGCCGATACTCCAATGAATTCAAACCATCCTGACGACCCTTATGCACTGCTTTCGGTTCTAAATCGTGACCAATACGAAAAGCAGCCACTTTTTACAGGTCAAACTTACGCTTCGCCTGTTATTGAGTATGTAGATAAAGTCACTTATCGTTATAATGACGAGACAAAACGCTATGAGGAGCTTACCTATACCGATGATGTTGTATACGCCCCTGGAACGACTGTTCTTTTCCCTCGTATGTATAGCTCTGCACATGCTAAGGAGTATCAAAACTGGGTTAATGTTAAAGGAAAAAGAGTAAGAGTTGGAGGCGATGTTGTCGTAATTCCTACATTTGCCGAAAATCTTCAATATTTCTTTAACTACCAGTTAAATTTTATGTATTGGCGTTATTTCCTTTGGAATTTCGTAGGTCGTCAGAACGATTTTCAATCGCAAGGTGAGATAATCAATGGCGGATGGATGTCGGGAATTACTCCAATAGATGAGCTTTATATTGGTCCTCAAACTCAGCTTCCTGATGAGATGGCCGACAATACTGCACGCAATCGCTACTATTTCCTACCATTTATTTTGGGAATTGTGGGTATTATGTACCAACTAAAACGAGATAGAAACAATTTTACTGTTGTAATGTGGTTGTTTATAATGACGGGGGTAGCTATTATAGTCTACCTAAACCAACCTCCAATGCAGCCACGTGAGCGTGATTATGCTTTTGCAGGTTCGTTCTATGCCTTTACAATTTGGATTGGGCTAGGGGTGCTTTGTCTTTACGACTACCTAACTCAAAAAACAAAACTAAGTAGCACCAAAAATGCTGTTATTGCCACTGCTATATGTATGGTAGTGCCAACAATATTGATAGCTGAAAACTGGGATGACCACGACCGTAGCAACCGTTATATTGCTCGTGATATTGGTAGAAATTATCTTGAGTCGACGCTTCCAAATACAGTGCTTCTTCCTTATGGCGACAACGACACCTTCCCTCTTTGGTATAGTCAAGAGGTTGAGGGTGTACGTACTGATATTAGGGTTATGAACCTTAGCTACCTCGACTCAGAGTGGTATGCAGCGCAGATGCGTAATCGTACTTACGAGAGTGCACCTGTAGAGTTTACGCTTCCTAAGTCGTTTTACGATGCAAATACTCATGTAAATGTTGCCGACATCGTAAAAGAGCCGATGACAATTCAGCAGGTTTTGGATTTCCTTAAAAACGATAGTCAAGTTAAGAGCGCACTTCGCCAAAGATATGGCACTGATGTAATAATCCCTACACGCACAATCAAAATTCCTGTAAACAAGGAAAATGCGATAAAAAGTGGAATAATTCTACCAGAGGAGGCAGAGATGGCACTAGATACCATCACACTGACTCTAAAAGATGACTACATACGTCGTAGTCGTATGGCTCTTTTAGATGCAATAGGTACCGCAGATTGGTCACGTCCATTCTCATTTACTCAGCCATTTACAATTAGTGATATGGGACTACAGGAATATTTCCAAATTGAGGGCTTTACCTACCGTTTTGTGCCTTTCAAATCGGCAACTCGTTCGCTTGTCTATGGACGTATTGATTCGGATTATCTATACGACAAACTGATGAATTTTGAGTATGGTAACATAAAAGATCCACGTGTAAATATCGACTTCTTTACCGAATACACCTTCAACTCTATCCAAATTCGCAATATTGCAGGGCGATTAGCTAAGCAGCTTATTGCTGAGGGCGATACAGTAAGAGCTGTTGAGGTGCTCGATAGAATAATGGAAGAAGTACCAATATCGAAAATATCGCATAGCTACAACTCATACTCTGTAATTGAGGCATACTATGCAGCAGGTAAAATTGCTCAAGCCGACGAACTACTTCTGCAATTTGCCGACCATGTACTCCAATATCTTAACTATTTTTCGCAGTTTAATAGCTCTCAATCGTCAAGAATTGGAAACGCATTTAACGAGAATTTGATGTATCTTCAAAAACTTTATATGATTGCTAGTGATAGTAAGCGTGAGGAGATTGTTAAGGTGTTAGAGCCATATATGGTGCTGTTGCAAGAATAGTTATAATTTATTAATTATAAATTATTAATTATAAATTATAAATTGCTTTTTTCAGTAAAAATAGATATTTAAGTAGTGTAAAACAATTATTGCCATATTCTTAATAGCACTCTTGGAGCGATATTTTTCACTATTAAATCTCAATATAGAACCACTATATTTTCGATTCAATAGCAAAAAATCT
>JAWXTR010000047.1:0-21952 GCA_044433365.1 Rikenellaceae bacterium | reverse complement strand
GCTAGCTCTAGGTTATTGTTTGTTATCTCATCTCGTACCGAAGATGTTGCACTAGCAAAGATACTATTTTCATTTTGATTTGCAAAATCTGTTACAACTTTTGTACTTATACCTTGAGTGGACGAACTATCCAATACACTTGTGTATAGAGGTGTCGGATTGTTAGTGATGATGTTATCAATCTTATCTGCTAGTGCATCATCATTTACGGTAAAAGCTGTACCGATTTTATTTTCTTCATTACGTCGCTCATTACGTCTTTCTTGACGAGCAAGTTGTTTTTCTTCGTATCTATTAAAAAGTCCCATGATTATTGATTTTAGGGAACTTCTAAAATCTGACTTTCGTAGCTTTTTCGTTTTTAAGACTTCATCTTTGAATTTTGCAAATAAAGGCGGTAAGAGCCACTAATTTTAATTCATAATGCATAATTCATAATGCATAATTGCTAGGTTCAACAACACAGCAGTAGAGACGTAGCCCTGCTACGTCTAAGAATCGAATTTTGCAAAGCAAAATGAGCCAACCAAAGCAACCAAAATTGAATTTGACAAGTCAAATCCAAACCCAGACGTAGCAGGGCTACGTCTCTACAGCCGAACCACCAATTTTAATTCATAATGCATAATTCATAACGCATAATTGCTAGGTTCAACAACACAGCAGTAGAGACGTAGCCCTGCTACGTCTAAGAATCGAATTTTGCAAAGCAAAATGAGCCAACCAAAGCAACTAAAATTGAATTTGACAAGTCAAATCCAAACCCAGACGTAGCAGGGCTACGTCTCTACAGCCGAACCACTAATTTTAATTCATAACAACAGACTTTAATAATCAGTCATTACCCCCCTTAATTATCACTAAAGCTATAATAACTTTCACCATTATTGCTAATTATTAGGTGGTCGAGAAGTTTTATATCGAAGTAGGCTGCTGCCTTTTCTAATTTGTTTGTGATTTCAATATCTTCGCTGCTTGGGGTTGTATCGTTTGAGGGGTGATTGTGGACAACTATAATTTTTGAGGCTAATATATTTAGAGCATGTCGAATAATCAGCTTTACATCCACTGCCACTGCCATCGACTGCCCGTCCGATGCTTTTCTCTTCTCAATTATGCGGTTTCCGTTATTTAGATATACCACCCAAAACTCCTCTCCAAGCGAAGTTGTAAATTGGTTATGAAAAAGCTCTGCAATATCGCTACTATTCTTTATCGTTTCGATAGAGCTATCACTACTAATCTTTACACGTCGTGCTATCTGGGCTATAGACAAAATTTGAGCAGCATTCTTTGGTGATAAACCATAAATTTTAATAAGAGCTGAATATGATGCCGAAAAAATAGGGGTTAGATCACCTCCGCTGACCGAAAGCAGCTGCGTAGGAAGCGATTGTGGTGGTTCTAATTGGCTATTGGTTAGATTTAATGCTATCGTCAGCAGCTCACTATCATTTAGAGTAGCCACTCCACCAAATTTTATCTTATCTGTAATAAGTCTTTTTTTATCAATTGTATCCATCAATATAATTTTAAATTCACACCGACCACTTACTCACACCTATAGGCTCTCTCCCTACAAAATTACTCTTTTTTTTTGAGATAATGAATATTTTTTATAAATTTGTAGGTATAAGTAGTGTAAAACAATTATTGCCATATTCTTAATAGCACTCTTGGAGCGATATTTTTCACTATTAAATCTCAATATAGAACCACTATATTTTCGATTCAATAGCAAAAAATCTCATCTCCAATAGCACTATTAAAAATACACCAATAATTATTTTACCCTACTTAATTGAGAAATTCCTCATAAATTTCAAACCTTTATTAGCATTAATTACCTTGGTTTATGGTACGTTACTATTTCTATATAGATTCGAGTGGTCAACAAAAGGGTCCATACACGTTAGAACTCCTTATAAAAGAGGGAATTTTGAGCGAAACATTGGTATGGCATGAGCAGCTTACAGATTGGCAACAAGCTGGATTTATTGAGGAGATCAACGAAATTTTAAATCCGAAAACAACAAAAGATAATGGAGCTTTAACTCCACCACCAACACCTCAAAAAGAGGCAGAACAATTCTCTTCACTATATGATAAAATTAGTAGCGGAGAGTATAGCTATAAAGATAGAGAAAAGGAGAGAGAGGTGATAATAATCGAGCGTCCTAAACGTTGGATTATAGAGTCGGTAATAATATCAATATTTTTCCTTCCAATGGGACTTATAGCTCTTATATTTGCACTACAGAGCGATTCTAAGTGGAGGCAAAAAGAGTATAATGAGGCTAGGGCACTATCGAAAAAAGCTGGATTGCTCGTAAAAATAGCTGCGATAATTATTATTGCACTACCTATTTTGTTTGTATTCTTTTTAATAATAGCAGGAAATACGTTTGTTGCATTTTCTGAATATTTGTAGTAAACTCAGAAATTTTTTCTTTTCTGTCTAACATATATACGGGCACTTCTAAAACCAATTATTAGAACTCCCCTTACATTAATAATTATTTTTTTTATGAAAGGCATAGTATTAGCAGGTGGCTCAGGCACAAGGCTCTATCCAATTACAAAAGGCGTATCAAAGCAGCTACTTCCAATATACGACAAACCAATGGTATATTATCCTATTTCTGTGCTAATGTTGGCAGGAATTAGAGAGATTTTAATTATCTCAACTCCTCAAGATTTACCAGCTTTTCGCCGATTACTTGGCGATGGTTCAGATTTTGGAGTAACGTTTGAATATGCTGAGCAACCCTCGCCAGATGGCTTGGCTCAAGCCTTTATTATTGGAGAAAAATTTATTGGCGATGATAGCGTTGCGCTAATTTTAGGCGACAATATTTTTCACGGAAGTAGATTTTCTCAAATGCTCTACTCAGCGGCTCAAAGGGCTGAAAACGACGATACAGCTACTATTTTCGGCTATTGGGTGGCAGAGCCAGAGCGTTATGGTGTAGTTGAATTTGACTCTCAAGGCAAAAGCATATCAATAGAGGAGAAGCCTAAAGAACCAAAATCAAACTATGCAGTCGTTGGGCTATATTTCTACCCAAATAGTGTTGTGCAGATTGCAAAAGAGATAAAACCCTCATGGAGAGGTGAGTTAGAGATAACCTCTGTAAATCAATGCTACTTAGATAATCAAAATTTGATGGTCGAAACCCTTGGACGTGGTTTTGCATGGCTCGATACAGGCACTCACGACTCTCTATCCGAAGCATCCACTTTTGTTGAGGTTATCGAAAAGCGACAAGGCTTAAAAATAGCCGCTCTTGAGGCTATTGCTTACGAAAGAGGATGGATAGACGACGAAAAAATGGTGGAAATTGCCACTCCTATGGCTAAAAATCAGTATGGCAAATATCTACTAAAGATGGTAAGTGATAATAACAAAAAAAGAGTTGAAGATTAATATGGAAGCGATAAAAACCAATATAGAGGGGGTCGTAATTATAGAACCAACGATTTTTGGCGACAATAGAGGCTATTTTTATGAGTCTTTTTCACAAAGATGGTTTAACGAGAATGTGTGTGACACAACTTTCGTTCAAGAAAATCAATCAAAATCTAGCTATGGAGTTCTTAGAGGATTACACCTCCAAAAAGCACCCTATTCTCAGGCAAAATTGGTAAGAGTAACAACTGGAAGGGTGCTAGATGTGGCGGTAGATATTCGTAGGGAGTCGCCAACATACGGAAAACATATTGTGGTTGAGCTAACAGCTGAAAATAATCGACAACTATTTATTCCTCGTGGTTTAGCTCACGGTTTTGTGGTGCTTTCTGACGAAGCGGTGCTTCAATATAAGTGCGATAACTACTACAATCCTCAAAGCGAAGCAACTCTGATTTGGAACGACAAAGATTTAAATATAGATTGGCAACTACCTAAAGAGAGTCTAATATTCTCGGAAAAAGATTTAAAAGGATTGCCGCTTAATGAGTTGTAAACTCATCTTAAAACTATCTTATGACTAAAAAAAATATTTTAATTACAGGAGGTGCAGGATTTATTGGTTCGCACGTAGTACGCAGGTTTGTAACGTGCTACCCCGACTACAATATCATAAATATTGATGCACTTACCTACGCTGGAAATTTAGAAAATCTAAAGGATATAGAAAACCAACCTAATTATCACTTTATAAAGGGCGATATTTGCGATTTCGAGCTTATTTCTAAAGTTTTAGAAGAGCATAATATTGATTCTATAATCCATTTAGCTGCTGAAAGCCATGTAGATAGGTCGATAAAAGATCCTTTTACGTTTGCTCAAACAAATGTTATGGGCACACTCTCACTGCTACAAGCTGCAAGGCTATATTGGGAGTCGAAAGATGAAAAATATGATGGAAAACTATTCTATCACATCTCTACCGACGAAGTCTATGGTGCATTGGAGATGGACGACACACTTTTTACAGAGTCGACCAGCTACAATCCACACTCTCCATATTCAGCATCAAAAGCATCGTCAGACCACTTTGTGCGTGCATTCTACGACACCTACAAAATGCCGACTATTGTTACAAACTGCTCAAACAACTACGGACCTTTTCAATTTCCCGAAAAACTAATTCCGCTTTTTATAAATAATATCCGAAACCGAAAAGCTCTGCCAGTTTACGGAAAAGGCGAAAATGTTAGAGATTGGCTCTACGTAGAGGATCACGCTAGGGCTATAGATTTGATTTTCCATAAGGGAAAAATTGCTGATACCTATAATATTGGTGGATTTAATGAGTGGCGAAATATTGATTTAATAAAAGTGATTATTAAAACCGTAGATAAGGAGCTAGGAAATCCAGAAGGTCACTCCCTCGATTTAATAAGCTATGTAACCGATAGAGCAGGTCACGATTTACGCTATGCAATCGACTCGTCAAAGCTAAAAAACGAGCTAGGATGGGAGCCATCACTCCAATTTGAAGAGGGAATCGAAAAGACCGTAAAATGGTATATTGAAAATCAGGAGTGGGTAGAGAATATTACCTCTGGACAATATGAGCAGTACTACAACGCAATGTACTCAAATCGTTAAAAGGAGCTTCTTAAAGAGGGTGACTCAAAAGCCCTTAAAATATACAAACAACCCTTGTCACAGAGCTTATGGCAAGGGTTGTTTGTATAAAAAGAGAGCTTTTGGATCATCCTTAAACCTACTATCAAACTAATTTACATGTAATACCAATAAAGGTTTGAAAAACTTACTCCCAAATTTTTTCTGGAACAATAGCTGTCAAATCGTGTTTACCCCAACGCTCTGCAACATAATCTAAAAGTTCGAAAAGTTCTTCGCTCTCTTTAGAGGTAACTAGCTTTAAACGAGTCTCTTTAAATGATGGCAACCCCTTAAAATAGGTGCTCAGATGACGACGCATTTCCAAAATACCAACAACTTCACCCTTAATTTCAATTGAGCGTTTAAGGTGGCGTTTTGCTATCTCGACTCTCTCAATAGTAGATGGCTGGGCAAGGATTTCACCTGTTGAAAGATAATGTTTAATCTCCTGAAAAATCCACGGTCTACCGTAAGTGGCACGACCTATCATAATTGCATCCACTCCATATCTATCAAACATCTCTTTTGCTTTTTGCGGTGAATCGATATCTCCATTGCCAATAATAGGGATTTTAATGCGACTATCGTTCTTAATCTCTCCAATAAGTGTCCAATCTGCCTCTCCTTTATATAGTTGAGCACGTGTACGACCATGTATTGTGAGTGCAGCAATTCCTACATCTTGCAGTCGAAGAGCAATTTCATGAATATTTTTGCTATCCTCATCCCAACCTAAACGAGTTTTTACAGTTACAGGCAAGCTAACGCTCTCGACAATTCGACGAGTCATCTCCACCATTTTATCAACATCTTTCATCATGCCACTACCAGCACCTCGTCCTGCAATTTTCCTTACTGGGCAACCAAAATTGATGTCGACCATCTCTGGCGATGCAGCAGCTGCAATTTTTGCTGCCTCTACCATTGGCTCAATCTCACTACCATATATTTGAATGCCTATAGGACGTTCGTAGTCAAATATATCAAGTTTCGCCAGACTTTTACGTGCATCACGAATAAGCCCATCACTTGAAATAAATTCGGTGTACATCACATCTGCGCCAAACTCCTTACACATATAGCGGAAAGATGGATCGGTCACATCCTCCATTGGTGCTAAAAAGAGAGGATTTTCTGAAAGTTCTATATTTCCTATTTTCATTTTTTCGATTTTTATATTTTCGATACCATTTAAGGGAGCTGCCTTTAGTAGCTTCTATAAATTTTCTGCAAAAATACTCAAAAAAGTGGCGATTGAAAAATTTTTACACCCTTTGAGTGTTTATTTTAAAAAATAGTAAATTTTTAAGAGTCAAAATGCTCAATATGAGCAGATAAAAGTTTAGATGAAAAAAAAAGTTTAAAAAAATCAAAAAAATTAGTGTGATTTTTTTAACAGTACAAAAAATATTATTATCTTTGTAGCGTAAAAATAGGGAATAATTGTTGCAATAGCACAATAAATCGCAAATTTTTACATTATATATATGAACAAGGTTAGCAGAGACTAATCAACAAAACGAATTAAATTTAAGCATAAACCAATAATTAATTTTTTTAACTTATGGCAACAATTGATTTAAGCAAGTATGGTATTTTAGGTGTTACAGAAATTGTACACAATCCATCTTACGAGCAACTATTTGTAGAAGAAACTTCTCCAGCATTAGAAGGTTTTGAAAAAGGTCAAGAGACTGAAATGGGTGCGGTTAACGTTATGACAGGTGTTTACACAGGTCGTTCTCCTAAAGATAAATTCTTCGTTATGGACGAAACTACTAAAGATTCTATCTGGTGGACTTCTGACGAATACAAAAATGATAACAAACCAGTTTCAACTGAAAGCTGGAATGTACTTAAAGATCTTGCTGTTAAAGAACTTTCTGGCAAACGTCTTTTCGTAGTTGATACTTTCTGTGGTGCAAACGAAAACTCTCGTTTAAAAATCCGTTTCATCGTTGAGGTAGCATGGCAAGCTCACTTTGTGAAAAACATGTTTATCCGTCCAACAGAAGAAGAACTTGCTAACTATGGTGAGCCTGATTTCGTAGTTCTTAACGCTTCTAAAGCAAAAGTTGAAAACTACAAAGAACTAGGTATCAACTCTGAAACTGCAACTGTATTCAACCTTACAGAAAAAATGCAAGTTATCCTTAACACTTGGTATGGTGGTGAGATGAAAAAAGGTATGTTCTCTTACATGAACTATCTTCTTCCTCTAAAAGGTATCGCTTCTATGCACTGTTCTGCTAACGTAGGTGATCATGGTGATACTGCTATCTTCTTTGGTCTTTCAGGTACTGGTAAAACAACTCTTTCTACAGATCCAAAACGTCAACTTATCGGTGATGACGAGCACGGTTGGGATGATGAGGGTGTATTCAACTTCGAAGGTGGTTGCTACGCTAAAGTTATCAACCTATGCCAAGAGAGCGAGCCAGATATCTACGCTGCTATCCGTCGTGATGCTCTTCTTGAGAACGTAATCGTTGACGCTAATGGTAAAATCGATTTCTCTGATGGTTCTGCTACAGAAAACACTCGTGTTTCTTACCCAATCAACCACATCGAAAACATCGTTAAACCAGTTTCTAAAGCTCCAGCTGCTAAGAAAGTTATCTTCCTTTCTGCTGACGCATTTGGTGTATTACCTCCAGTTTCTATCCTTACTCCAGAGCAAACTCAATATTACTTCCTATCAGGTTTCACTGCTAAATTAGCTGGTACTGAGCGTGGTATTACTGAGCCTACTCCAACTTTCTCTGCTTGTTTCGGTGCTGCATTCCTTTCTCTTCACCCAACTAAATATGGTGAGGAATTAGTGAAAAAAATGCAAGCTTCTGGTGCTCATGCTTACCTTGTTAACACAGGTTGGAATGGTACTGGCAAGCGTATCTCTATCAAAGATACTCGTGGTATTATCGATGCTATCCTTGATGGTTCTATCGACAAAGCTCCTACAAAACAACTTCCATTATTCGATTTCCAAATCCCAACAGAACTTCCTGGTGTTCACACTGAGATTCTTGACCCACGTGATACTTATGCTAACGCAGCTGAGTGGGACGTTAAAGCTCAAGATCTTGCAGGTCGTTTCGTTAAAAACTTTGCTAAGTTTACTGGAAACGAAGCTGGTAAAGCTCTTGTTGCAGCTGGTCCAAAAATGTAATCTATATAAGATTAAAATATCACTTGAGCCGCCTTTTGGGCGGCTCTTTTTTTTGGTTCATTCACAAGCAATTCTCAAAAGCCCTTTTTCCCTATTTAAGGGCAACTGGAATCTGAGTTCGATTACGAGGGTGACTCAAAAGCACCTATTTTACATTAACAACCCTTATCACAGAGCTTGTGGCAAGGGTTGTTTGTTTATTTTAAGGACTTTTGAGTCACCCTCCTACAGTCTTAACTGCCTAATGCCGTCAGGCAGGGTCATATACCCCTTTGATAGCTGTGCTTGCTAGCCTCTACTATCAAACATAGAACAGAATTGAGATAGTTTATCTTTTTCTACGTAAACTATCTCGCTATAAGGCTCAAAATTGTGAGGAATGTATTTAAAAAATTGATATGCTGCGAAATTTCCATCTTTGGTGTAGACTATATCGAGTGTCATACCTTGCCCCTCTTCTACACTTTTATTAAGTTTTGAAATTTCACCACTACTTAAAATATTTAGAACTTTTGAGTAATTTTCAGGGGTAAACTCTACCACTTTACTGCGAATTTTACTCTTTGTTGGCACATATATCTGCTGATTTATCGAAAAAAGCGACATCAGAGCAAAACATATCACCGCAAGCGATGAAAGCGTAACAATATAATACAACAATGTACCATTTTCGATAGCTGGACTAGCTGCATAAACTATTAAACCTACACTTACTACTATAAGAATCAAAGATTTAACGACATTTAATTTATTTTTATTTGTTTTTACCAATGAGATTGGAAGTTCGATTTTTGTTTTCATTTTATTGATTTTTTCGGATAAATTTAAAAATTTTGACATAACTATACGGTTGTCGAATATTTTCAACAACTAAATTTAGGGGAGTTATAAATTCTTGATTTTGAAAGATTTTAAAATTCCCTTAATTACAAAATTTTAAATCCGAAATTGATGCAATAAAATAGAAATAGCACTCTTAGGTTTATACCCTAAAATAGTGTTTGAACTACATTTTGCGTAGCGATAACCAATAACAGTTATTGGATTGTGGAATTTTACTAAGAATTTGTCGTTTGATGAGTTTCTTCGGTTCTCGCCTCTTTTTGAAAGAGAGAGAATATTCGAAAAGTTTGTGATAGGATCTACCTCATCAAACAGACCAAACAAACTATCTGTATTTGAAAAATATTGAGCGTGTGAAGCATGATTTTCTGCACCATAATGCAGCAAATTACCCTCAACCTTCTCTTTGCAATCAAAATTGCTAAAAGAGAAAATTGAGAGAATAAACGCAACTATTATAGCTAATCTTATCTTCATACTTATATGTTATAATATCACAAAGCTAATTAAAAAAATTAAAACTCAAAAATTAAAACTCCCCTTAACTATTAATTCTGAGCTGTACGCTCTATAATTTCGTTCTGAAGCTCTACACCCAAATCGTTGAAATAGTCGCTATAACCAGCTACACGTACAATTAAGTCACGATAATTTTCGGGGTGTCGCTGCGCTTCACGCAAAGTCTCAGCATCGACAACATTAAATTGAATGTGATGCCCATCCATGCAAAAGTAGCTTCTAACAAGTGCTACAATCTTATCTATAGCCTCGGGAGAGTCGAAAAACGACGGTGTGAATTTTTGATTTAGTAGAGTTCCCCCTGTACGTATATGGTCGAGCTTAGCAGCCGATTTAATAACAGCAGTTGGACCCTTTGTGTCAACTCCTTGCACTGGTGAAATACCCTCTGATAACGGTTCATGAGCCTTACGACCATCTGGAGTAGCTCCTATAACCTCACCAAAATAGATATGACAAGTGGTAGGAAGTAGATTGACGTGAGTTGTTGCTCCTCGTGGTGTTTTTCGACCATCGACCTCTTTAAAATAGAGTTCGAATATCATTTTTGCAAAAACATCGGCTCTATCGTCGTCGTTTCCATATTTTGGGGTGTTATAAACCAAATCGTAGCGTAGCTGCTCATGACCCTCAAAATTTTTATCTAAAATTTTGATAAACTCATAGATTGTCAAATCACATCTCTCGTATACATACTCATTTATTGCAGCTAGTGAGTCGGTTATTGTGCCGATACCAACGCCTTGAACATAAGAAGAGTTGTAGCGAGCACCTCCACACATATAATCTACTCCATTTTCAATACAATCATCAATTAGGACTGAAAGAAACGGAACAGGTAGATTATTCATCAAAATCGACTCTATTACGTTGTTTCCCTCCATCTTTAAATCCATAAAGTAGTTTAGCTGAAATTCGAACGCTTTGAGAAGATTTTCCATTGTCAAAAGATCAAAAATATCGTCTGTATCAATACCTATCAACTTTCCTGTGCGAGGATCAACCCCGTGGTGAAGCGTAATTTCCAGTACTTTAGGAAGATTAAAATAGCCTGTAAGGATGTACGCCTCTTTACCAAAAGCTCCCGTCTCTACACAACCACTACATCCGCCATTGCGAGCATCCTCAATGCTTTTGCCTTGTCGCAAAAGCTCCATTACAACGCTATCGGCATTAAAAATAGAGGGCTGCCCAAAGCCTGTTTTTAAAATTTCTATTGTACGAGCGATAAACTTATCGGGCGATTTACGACTAACTTGAATATTTGAACTTGGTTGAAGTAGTCGCATCTCTTCGATAGTGTCGAGTAGCATATAGCTCATCTCATTTACGCCATCTTTGCCATCGCTAGTTAATCCACCTACATTAATATTGCAAAAATCGGTGTAAGTATTACTTTCTTTGGCGGTTACACCTGTTTTTGGAGGTGATGGATGGTTGTTGAATTTTATCCAGAAGCAGTGTAGCAGCTCCATCGCTTTTTCTTTAGTGATGGTGCCGTTTTCTATCTCTTTTTTGTAGATTGGATATAGGTGTTGGTCTAAACGACCGGGATTGAATGAGTCCCACGGATTTACCTCTGTAATTACACCTAGATGTACAAACCAATAGTATTGAAGTGCTTCGTGTAGAGTCTCTGGCGCATTTGCAGGAACTTTTCTACACACTCGTGCCATCTCAAAAAGCTCATCACTGCGTGTAGGGTCAGCTTCGTTTATAGCTAACTCCTCTAACTTATCGGCATGACGATTGGCAAAGGTTATAAGAGCACTACAACACACTTTCATCGCTTTTAACTCCTCACGGCGGTTGTAAGCTGTGGCATCTTCAAGGAAATCCAACTTAAAAATTGCCTGTGTAATATCTGAAATAATATCCAACATCCCTTTATGGTATATCTTATCGCCTAAGACTGTATGACCGGGGGCACGTTGCTCTTGAAACTCTGTAAATATACCTGCACTATAGGCATCTTTCCACTCTTCACTAAGATTTACCATAACCTTTTCACGGTTGCTCTTACCGCTCCAAAACGGAATAATCTCGTTGCGATAAGTGTCGTAAACCTCCTCGGATGATGAAAACCACACCTTTTCACGATTAGCCAAAATCTCTAAATCTTCGATTGAGTGGATACACACCTCTGGATAGGTTGGAGTGGCTTTAGGAGCTTCACCTCTTTCGCCTACAACAATCTCACCATCACCAATATATATATATTTGTTTGCAAGTATATACTCAAAACATTTAGCTCTACACATCGCCGTAGATAGCGGCTGTGCAACATCCGATTTATAAAACTCAGTAACCAATTTTGCTCTCTCTACTGAGATTCTATTTTCAGCCTCTAGGCTCTCTTTTCTTAATTTTAAGACTCTTTCTGTTGCCATGATATGAAAAAATTTCTCACTAATTAAATTAATAATTAGTAATTTATAATTAATAAACTATCCTATCTTAACACTCCACCCAAGTCCTTCAAGCCTCATTTTTAAATCCTCAAGGCTCGCTTTGGGCATAGATTTAAGCGATTTTGGCATTAAATATTCATAGCTATACTTGCTGTATTTTCCACGAGCTATATCGTGATAAGGAAGAAGCGATATCTCTGAAATGTTGTCACACTTAATTTCTGATATTAAATCTACCATTTTATCGACATTTACAGCTGTATAGGTGTAGATTGGGATTGCAGGAAAGCGCAAAATTGTGCGAATTGAGCTGTCCTTTAACGATTTGAGATTTTCTAATATTAGGTTATTATCTCGTCCAGTTCCTTTTTTATGCAAATCACTATCCACCCCCTTAATATCGAAAAGAATTAAATCTACCAAACCACTAGCGGTTAACCTATCGAAAATATAACTCTCTACGCAACCCGAAGTGTCGACAGCAGTGTGGATTCCACGCTCTTTGCAAAGTGCAAGAAGTTTTAGAAGCTCGTCGATTTGCCTTAAAGGCTCACCACCACTAAAAGTAACTCCTCCCCCTTTTGAGTTAGCATAAAAAACCATATCTTTTTCAATCTCTTCAAAAATCTCCTCTACCGTGACAATACGCCCCACTTTTTCGATGGTTTCTATCTCTACAGAGTCGAAAAGTCGCTTTACAGCAAAGCTTTCTACACCACCCTTTATCCCCTCAGGATTGTGACACCACCTACAGCGAAGTGGACAACCCTTAAAGAATACTGTGGTGCGTATTCCATCGCCATCATTGATAGCAAAATGTTTAATATCAAAAATTAGTGCCATTATAATTCATAATTTATAATTTCCTTTTAGAAGTTGTGACTCATTTCTTCGATCATCTCCCATAGCTTTTCACGGTAAGTTGCTCCCAGTTTTTTATTAGCTCTAGTTGGATGTACCCTATTCGTTAGGAAAACCACATAAAAATCGTTTTTAGGATCAATCCAAAAGTAGGTACCTGTATATCCTGTATGTCCGTAACTCTCATAGCTATATGGAGTTTTGGCAGGGTCGAGCTTATGAAATCCCAGCCCTCTAATTGCTCCAGAAGAGAACCGCCTTGGAAGAGCAAAACGCTCTATCGTCTCAGGGCGCACCATCTGCATTCCATCACCATAAATACCTTTTTTTAAAAACATCTCACAAATTTGAGCTACGCTACTAGCCGAGCCAAATAATCCAGCGTGTCCGCCAACACCACCCATTACAGAGGCAAATTCGTCGTGAACCATCCCTTGTAAAGTATCTCGTCTAAAGAGTGCATCAAACTCTGTAGGTGCTATTTTATCCTTTGAATACCACTCTAAAGGCTTGTAACCAATATTTTTGACTCCCATCTTATCATATAGCGATTTTGCATACTTATCGAGAGTTTGAAAGGTGCTATTTTCTACAATTTTTTGAAGAAAATAGAAATTTAAATCACTATAAGCATACACTCCCAAACGAGCAGGATTGTACGACTCATTAATCATGGAATCCACCTTTTGAAAGTAGTTAGGCAGAATATATAGATTTGGTGCAACTTTTATACTTCCTCTAACATACTCTTTTGATACATAATCGCTACTATACTTTATATCCTTAGCCACATAAGTCCTAGTATCAAAAAGATAGGGGTTATTTACGCTTTTATAGCGTGAAAGAAGCGGTATCTTTTCATTTGCTGACTCTACTAGTGAGTATGCAATCGGAATGGTAGGCTTAAAACCAGAGGCGTGGTAGAGCAAGTCTCTAACTGTAACATCTTTAAAACTTTGCCCTTTTGCCCCTAACACTCTATCCGAAATTTTTGTATTTAGAGTTATTTTCCCCTCATCTATAAGAGTCATAACCGACAAAGTGGTCGAAAAAATCTTGGTGCATGATGCTAAATCGTATATAGTGGTGCTATCCACCTTATTTTTCTTAGAATAGTCGAGATAACCGTAGCAATTTGAGAAAACAACCCCCTTGCTTGTTCCTATTATCAGCTGTGCACCAGGGAAATATCGCTCTGTAACAGCTTTGTTTAAGTAATCGTTTAGAAGCTGCTTATTTGCACTACTTAATTGTTTAACCTCTGCATATATGTTTGTAGAAAAAATTAGTGATAAAGCTAAAAATATAATTCGTAACATTAAAATCGTTGTTTGTTGATGGGAACTTCTAAAATCTCTCGAAATTCAGAACTACCCTAATAATTTTCACAAAAACTATCTGTTTTTTATAAGTGCAAATATACATTTTTTTATTTAAAAAATCTAAAAGAAACTTCTCATAAATATAATAAGTAGTGTAAAACAATTATTGCCATATTCTTAATAGCACTCTTGGAGCGATATTTTTCACTATTAAATCTCAATATAGAACCACTATATTTTCGATTCAATAGCAAAAAATCTCATCTCCAATAGCACTTTTAAAAATACACCAATAATTATTTTACCCTACTTAGTTGCTAAATTTGTGACTATTTCTATCTATTTTCAACAATTTTTTATCAGTAAGAATCGTAAAAAAAAATAAAAGTTGGCAAAGTCGTAAAAAGTCACTACATTTGCTGTTTGAAAAGTGGTGCATCTACTCAAAAAAAGTTCCACCGACTAATAGATTATTTACTTTAAAACATTAACGTTATGGAAAATAATGTTTCTGAAAATCCTGTTCTTAACGAACAAGTTGCACAGAGCTGCGACTCTACTATTATTAACACTGAAAACCTTGACTCTAAAGAGAATATAGCGGAGCAAGATGTAGATTTTACAAACGAAGAGGCTGCTTGTGATGCTGAAAATGCTGATTTAGAGCTTGGTGCTGAGACAGAAGAGGAGAGTGCTTCTACAATTTCGGTTGTATCCCTAGAGGATATTGCGGCAATGTCTCGTAATGAGATTATTGACCTTTTTAAAGAACTTTTAGCAACAAAACCTGTGGTTTCGCTTCGTAAAGATGTCGAGGCTATGAAGGTGCAGTTCTACAAAATTGGTCGACAGCAAATAGAAGCTCAAAAAAGAGCTTATATCGACGCCGGAGGTGCAGAAGAGGAGTTTGAGGCTGAGAATGATGGTCTTGAGCCACTTCTAAAAGAGCTATTTTCAGAGTATCGTACAAAACGTGACAGCTACCTTGAAACAGTTGAACAGGAGAAAGAGAATAATCTTAAAGTTAAGTTGCAAATTATTGAAGAGTTAAAAGAGCTTGTAAATAGCAGTGAGACTATGAACAACACCTTTGCAACTTTCCGTGAGCTTCAACAACGCTGGAAAGATTCGGGTTTAGTTCCTAAAAACAACATGAAAGATTTGTGGGAAACCTACCACATGCACGTGGAAAATTTCTACAACTTTGTAAAAATAAATAATGAGCTTCGTGACCTTGATTTAAAACGTAACTACGAAATTAAAATTGAGATTTGTGAAGAGGCTGAGCTTCTTCTTATGGAAGAGTCGGTAGTTGCAGCATTTAATAAGCTTCAAAAACTTCATGATCGTTGGAGAGAGAGCGGACCTGTAGCTGTAGAGTTTAAGGAGTCACTTTGGGAACGTTTTAAAGAGGTAAGTTCAAAAATCAACAAAAAACACCAAGACCATTTCGAAGCAATCAAACAAGAGCAAATCTCAAACCTTGCTCTTAAAACTGAGCTTTGCGAAAAAAGTGAACTTCTATCTACAAAAGAGTACACCTCTCGCAAAGAGTGGGACGACGCTTCAAACGAGCTTGTAGAGATACAAAAAGTTTGGAAAACAATAGGTTACGCTCCAAAACGTGACAACAACAAAATATATGCTCGATTCAGAGAGGCTTGCGATGTTTTCTTTGAGAAAAAACGTGAGTTTTTCGTATCAGTTAAGAGTGAAATGGAGAATAATCTTCAACAAAAAATCGCACTTTGCACTAGGGCAGAAGCCATTGCTGAGGGAAGCGACTGGAAAAAAGGTGCTGCCGACCTTATCTCACTTCAAAAAGAGTGGAAAGAGATTGGAGTTATTCCTCGCAAACAGTCTGATGCTGTTTGGAAGCGTTTTAGAGCTGCTTGTGACCTATTTTTCGAGAAAAAAAGTGCTCATTTTGCCTCAATGGATGAAAAATATGAGGGCAATTTAGCTGCTAAAAAAGCGTTAATTGAGGAGATTAGAGCTTTTTCTACTGAGAATGCAGAAGATGGTTTTAATGCATTAAAAGAGTTTCAACGTCGCTTTATGGAGATTGGTTTTGTGCCTATGAAGCTGAAAGATGCAATTCAAAAAGAGTATAAAGAGCTTATTGATACCAAATTCACTGAACTACGAGGTAGCGATGCTAAGCGCAAAATGGATAGATTTAAAGAGCGTGTTTCTTCTATCAAAAACGAGGGAAATAGTCGTAAAATGGATAGTGAAAAAGAGCGTATCTTGACAAAAATCAAAAATATTGAGTCGGATATAGTTCTTTGGGAGAACAATATTGGTTTCTTTGCAGGTGGCAAAAATTCACAAAAGCTAATCGATGAGGTTAACAACAAAATTGAAAAGGCAAAACGTGAAATTTTAACTTTAAAAGAGAAGTTGGCTATTTTAAATTAAGAGAAGTTCTTAAGGGAACTTCTAAAATCTGACTTTCGGAGCTTTTCCCTTAAAATCCAACCAACAAAAACAAAAAAAGTTTAATAATATATATTGAAATGTTAGATAATACGCAAAAACAGACAAAATATGTGTTTGTTACAGGAGGTGTTGCTTCATCTTTAGGAAAAGGAATTATTTCGGCTTCTTTAGCTAAATTACTTCAAGCTAGAGGTTATAGCGTGACAATCCAAAAATTAGACCCATATCTAAATGTAGATCCAGGCACACTTAACCCTTATGAGCATGGCGAGTGTTACGTTACAGAGGATGGTGCTGAGACAGATTTAGATTTAGGTCACTATGAGCGTTTTCTTAACTCTCCAACTTCGCAAGGCAATAACGTCACAACAGGTAGAATCTACCAAAGCGTTATTAGCAGAGAGCGTAAAGGTGAGTTCTTAGGAAAAACTGTTCAGGTAATTCCTCATATTACCGACGAAATTAAGCGTAGAATTAAAATTCTTGGTTCAAAAAATAAATTTGACGTTGTAATTACTGAGATTGGTGGTACTGTTGGTGATATAGAGTCGCTTCCTTATGTTGAGGCTGTTCGCCAGCTTCGCTACGACTTAGGTCCTCAAAATACTATCGTAGTACACCTTACTCTTATTCCTTACATGTCGGCTTCTGGTGAACTTAAAACAAAACCAACTCAACACTCTGTTAAGACTCTTCTTGAGTCGGGAGTACAGCCAGATATTTTGGTGCTTCGTACCGAAAAACAGCTTACTGAGGAGGTTAAACGCAAAGTTGCTCAATTCTGTAACGTAGATAGCGATGCAGTTGTCGAGAGTATCGACGTTTCTACGATTTATGAGGTGCCTTTAAAGATGTTAGAGCAAAATCTTGATAAAGTTGCTATTCGCAAATTAGCTCTTAACTATACCGATATTAAGCTAGATAAGTGGATTGACTTTGTAGATAGAGTAAAAAACCCTATTCATGAGGTAAATATTGCACTTGTAGGTAAATATACTGAGCTTCCAGATGCTTACAAATCTATCTCTGAGGCGTTTATACATGCTGGTGCTAGAAACCACACAAAAGTTCGTCTACAATATGTAAAATCTGAACTTGTGACTCGTGAGAGTGCTGCTGAGCTTCTTGGCGATAAAGATGGTATATTAGTTGCTCCAGGATTTGGTGATAGAGGTACAGAGGGTAAGATTGAGGCGGTTCGTTTTGCTCGTGAAAGCAATATTCCATTCTTTGGTATCTGCCTGGGTATGCAATGTTCGGTTATTGAGTTTGCTCGCAACGTACTTGGTTTTGAAGGTGCTGCATCTACTGAGATGTGCTCTACAAAATATCCTGTTATCGACCTTATGGAGGGTCAAAAAGAGATTACTGAAAAGGGTGGAACCATGCGTTTAGGTGCATATCCTTGTCGACTTACTCCAGATACAAAATCGTATGCAGCTTATGGTGCAGAAAATATTTCGGAGCGTCACCGCCACCGTTATGAGTTTAACAATGAGTATTACGATGCCTTTGTAAATGCTGGTATGTCTCCATCGGGTATTAATCCGGACACTAATCTTGTTGAGGTTGTCGAAATTCCTGCTCACCGTTGGTTTGTAGGTGTTCAATATCACCCAGAATATAAGAGTACTGCAGTAAATCCTCATCCTCTTTTTGTGAGTTTTGTGGATGCTGCGCTTCAATATAGAGGTGAAAAAAAGTAGGTATAACTTATTATAAGGTTGTTGTGGTGAATACTACAACAACCTTATAGTAATTAATATTTATGTGTATAACACTTCTTTTAAATATTATATAAATCTATTTGTCAATTATTACGGCAAAAGATATAAATTAAAAAATTAAATGGATAAAAATTCAATTATCGGATTAGCACTGATTGGAGTCATAATGTTTGGCTTTAGTTGGTATGGTCAGAAGCAACGTGAAGAGGTTGCTATTGAGCAGGCACGCCTCGACTCGATAGCTTTAGCTAATGCACCAAAAGAGGAGAAGATAGAAAATATTATAGAACAAAAAAGCGACTCGGTTATTCGTGCTGAGCGAAATAGTTCGTATGGTAATAAGCTTGCTGAGGCTTCTATGGCAAAAGAGGAGTTTTTCACAATCGAAAACGACAAAATGATTATCACTCTTTCAAATATGGGTGGTGCAATTTCATCGGTAGAGCTAAAAGAATACTCAGATTATAAAGGCGATAAGCTATATTTATTCGACAAAAACGGTTCGCAATTTGATTTAAATCTACACTTAAATAGAGAGATTAATACCTCTAGTTTTGGCTTTAAAGTCGCTCAAAAGAGCAGCTCATCGGCTTCGCTTCGTCTATATGCTGATAGCGACTCTTATGTTGAGTATGTATACACTCTAAAAGAGGGTGAATATATGGTCGATTTTAAAATCAATTTTGTTGGTATGAGCGATTATATTGCTTCAAATCAACGTACTATAGACCTTACATGGTCGAATATTGCCCCACAACAAGAAAAAGGGTATAAATATGAAAAACAATACGTTACAGCAGCCTATCTATTAGAGGGCGAAAGTAAGGCTGAGGAGCTAACAGCAGGTAGCCCAAATAAAAGCGAAGATGCAGAGTCGTCGGTTAAATGGGTAGCTTTCAAGCAACAATTTTTCTCTTCTATTTTCGTAGCAAATGGCAACTTTGCAACTGCAAATGTAGGTTATAAAGCTATGCCAGAGGGAAGTGGCGATATAATGGCTTTCAATAGCAACCTATCTTTTGACTACGCTCCAAACCAAACAGCCTACGATTTTAACTTCTACTTTGGTCCTAATAGCTACACTGAAATGAAATCCTATAAGATGGAATTTCAAGATTTAATACCTTTAGGATGGGGTATATTTGGTTGGATTAATCGCTTTTTAGTGATTCCTATCTTTAATTTCTTAAGTCACTACATCTCAAATTATGGTTGGATTATTTTCTTGCTTACAGTAATTATTAAGCTGATAATTTTCCCATTTACATACAAATCGTATATTTCGATGGCGAAAATGCGTATTTTGAAACCTGAGATTGACAAGCTTAGCGAGAAATATCCTAACAAAGAGGATGCAATGAAAAAACAACAAGAGATGATGTCAATCTACTCTAGTGCAGGCGCAAGCCCTATGGGTGGATGTCTCCCAATGTTGTTTCAGTTCCCTGTGCTTATTGCGATGTTTAGATTTTTCCCTGCATCTATCGAGCTTCGAGGTCAAAGTTTCCTTTGGGCAACCGACTTATCATCGTATGATTCGATTTTAAATCTTCCATTTACAATACCTTTTTATGGCGACCACATAAGTCTTTTCGCACTACTTATGGGTGTATCTATGTTCTTTACAACTAAGCTAAATATGACACAATCGCAAGGTCAGCAGCAACTTCCAGGTATGCAATTTATGACAACATACCTTATGCCTGTAATGCTTGTAGTGTGGTTTAATAGCTACTCTTGTGCTCTTTCTTACTACTATCTTCTTTCTAATCTTATCACAATCCTACAAACATACATTATTCGTAGATTTGTAGATGATGATAAACTTCACCAACAGATGAAAGATAACGCTAAAAAACCTAAGAAAAAGAGTAAATGGCAAGCTCGCTATGAAGAGGCTATGCAGCAACAGCAACAACGCCAAAATAGCGTAAGATAGTAATTGTAACTTCTAAAGGGGAGTTCTAAAATCTCACAAAATCCAGAATTTAGAACTCCCCTAAATTATATTTAGCTGCAAATAGAAATATTTGCAGCTAAAACAAAAATATAAGATATGGCAATAGAGATATTACCAGCCATAGATTTAATTGAGGGAGGTTGTGTAAGGCTTTCGCAGGGCGACTACGATAAAGTTACACGTTATTGCTCTTCCCCGTTAGATATGGCTAAAGAGTTTGAAAATGCAGGCATTACACGCCTGCATTTGGTCGATTTAGATGGTGCTAAATGCTCTGAACCTCAAAATTTAAAGGTACTTGAGAGCATTGTAAGTGGTACTTCATTAAAAGTTGAATATGGCGGTGGAATTAAGACTACTGCTGCAATAGAGAGCGTGTTTAATGCTGGAGGGAGTTGGGCAATATGCGGTAGCGTAGCTGTTCAAAATAGGGAGCTATTTTCAGAGTGGATTTCCACCTTTGGAGCCAATAAAGTGATTCTTGGAGCCGATGTAAAGGGGCGTTTTGTGGCTACACACGGATGGCTTAAAACCTCTGATTTAACTATCGACAACTTACTTGAAGATTACCTACATTTAGGTCTTAAAGAGATGATTACCACTGATATTAGCAAAGATGGAATGCTAGAGGGTCCATCTTACGAGCTTTACAGCTATTTACAAAAAGAGTATCCACAGCTGGATGTAATTGTTAGTGGTGGTATTAGCTCTATGGACGATATTGAGAAACTTAACGATATGGGGCTTAAAAAGGTGATAGTGGGTAAGGCAATTTATGAGGGTCGAATAACTATAGAGGAGATAAAACGATGGTCGCTAAACGAATAATTCCATGTCTTGATATAAAAGATGGCAAGACTGTGAAAGGTATCAATTTTGTAAACCTTATAGATGTGGGTGACCCTGTTGAACTTGGGAAACGTTATGCCGAGGAGGGTGCCGATGAGCTTGTATATCTCGATATTTCTGCTACAAATGAGGGTCGTTCTACTTTTGCAGAATTAGTAGAACGTATTGCCGAAAATATCAATATTCCATTTACCGTTGGCGGAGGAATCTCATCGGTAGAGGGTGCAGGTAAGCTACTTTTAGCTGGAGCCGATAAGGTGACGATAAATTCGTCGGCAGTAGCCAATCCGCAGCTAATTAGCGATATTGCTGAGCATTATGGTAATCAATTTGTAGTGGTTGCTATTGATGCTCGTATGGACGATGAGGGTGTATGGCATGTAACAACACATGGAGGCAAGAAAAATAGCGATAAAGAGCTGTTTTCTTGGGCATTAGAGGCTCAAAATCGAGGTGCTGGTGAGATTCTTTTTACCTCAATGAACCACGATGGCACAAAAAGTGGCTACCCTATTGAAGCTTTTAAAAAACTTGCATCTATCTTGTCAATTCCTGTTATTGCTTCGGGCGGTGCAGGCAATGCTGACCATATCGTTGAGGTTTTACGAGAGGGAAAAGCTGATGCAGCACTTGCAGCATCTATTTTCCACTATCGTGAGACTACTATTGGTGAGCTGAAAGAGAAACTTCGTGAAAATGGTGTAGAGGTTAGAGGTTAGAGGTTAGAGGTTAGAGGTTAGAGGTTAGAGGTTAGAGGTTAGAGGTTAGAGGC
>JAWXTR010000046.1:0-21979 GCA_044433365.1 Rikenellaceae bacterium | reverse complement strand
TAGTGGTTCTATATTGAGATTTAATAGTGAAAAATATCGCTCCAAGAGTGCTATTAAGAATATGGCAATAATTGTTTTACACTACTTAATGCTCCCAAGAATCAGCAGATACTGCTCAGATGGTCGCTACGAGATAGACAACAATTCGATAGAGCGAGCAGTTCGTCCAGTAACAATCGGCAGAAAGAATTACCTTTTCTCAGGATGCAGCAAAGGAGCCGAATATAATGCACTATTCTACACCTTTATCTCCACTTGCAAAGAGCTAGATATAGAGCCAATAGAGTGGTTTAATTTCGCCCTCAGCAACATCACCGACAACACAACCGAAGAAGAATTAAAAAAATTCTTGCCAAAAAATTTCAAAAAATAAATTTTCTAAGCCACATAAAAACCGTTCAAAATAGCTAATAAAGTGATTTTGAACGGTTTTTTTATTTCCTATACGGCTTATTTGCAATGCTTACTACTGAGAATGAACCGCAAATCCGTAAAAGGGATTTTGCAAATTTGACTAATTTGCTATATTAATATGCAAATAGAGGGCTTCCATAGGAAGCCCTCTAAATTTCATAAAAGTTATACCTTAATAGAATTAAGGAAGAACTTTGATTTTAACATCAACACCTGAAGGAAGCTCAAGTTTCATTAGAGCGTCGATAGTTTTAGGAGTTGAGCTAAAAATATCCATAACTCTCTTGTAAGTAGAAAGTTCGAATTGCTCACGAGATTTTTTGTTCACGAAAGTTGAACGGTTTACTGTGAAGATTTTCTTCTGAGTTGGAAGAGGAATTGGTCCGCTTACAGTAGCATCAGTCGACTTTACAGTATTTACGATTTTCTCAGCTGATTTGTCAACTAAGTTATGATCGTATGATTTTAGTTTGATTCTTATTCTTTGACTCATTACTTTAACATTTAAAGGGATTATTCTTCGATAGCTTTAACACGACCAGCAGACTTTTCGATAATCTCCTTAGCAATGTTAGTTGAAACCTCAGCAAATGAAGCGAACTCCATAGATGAAGTAGCACGACCAGATGAAATTGTACGAAGTACAGTTACATAACCGAACATTTCTGAAAGTGGCACTTTCGCTTTAACTACACGAGCTGTACCTTTACTTTCCATACCAGCGATTTGACCTCGACGTTTGTTTAGGTCACCGATGATATCACCCATGTTCTCTTCTGGAGTAACAACCTCAACATTCATGATAGGCTCCATAAGAACTGCACCTGCATCTTTAGCAATCTTACGGAATGCTGTACGAGCACAGATTTCAAATGAAAGTTGGTCAGAGTCAACAGGGTGGAAAGAGCCGTCAAGAAGAGTAACTTTCATGCTATCTACGCTAAATCCTGCAAGAGGACCGTTTGCCATAGCAGAAGCGAAACCTTTTTGTACAGCTGGGATAAATTCACGAGGAACATTACCACCTTTAACTTGATCAACAAATTCAAGACCCATTTTTTCAGCATCTTCAGCAGGTCCGATTTCAAAAATGATATCAGCGAACTTACCACGACCACCAGTTTGTTTCTTGAATACTTCACGGTGTTGGATTTTCTTAGTAAGAGCCTCTTTGTAGTTAACTTGAGGAGCACCTTGAGTAATCTCTACGCCAAACTCACGTTTTAGACGGTCAACGATAATCTCTAAGTGAAGCTCACCCATACCACTAATTACAGTTTGACCTGAATCTTCGTCAGTTTTAACTGTAAATGTTGGATCCTCTTCAGAAAGTTTACCAAGAGCAATACCCAATTTGTCAAGGTCTTTTTGAGTTTTAGGCTCAACCGCAAGACCAATAACTGGCTCAGGGAAAGTCATAGACTCAAGAACGATAGGAGCTTTTTCGTCACAAAGTGTATCACCAGTGCGGATTTCTTTGAAACCTACAGCTGCACAGATATCACCTGCACCGATTGTTTCCATTGGGTTTTGTTTGTTTGCGTGCATTTGGTAGATACGGCTGATACGCTCTTTTTTACCTGAACGGCTATTGAAAACGTAGCTACCTGCATCTAATTTACCAGAATATACACGAACGAAAGCAAGACGACCTACGAATGGGTCAGTTGCGATTTTAAATGCAAGACCACAGAAAGGATCTGATTCGCTTGGCTCACGAGTCTCTTCCGCTTCAGTTGAAGGATTAGTACCTGTTACAGCACCAATATCAAGTGGAGAAGGAAGATATGCGATAACGCTATCTAATAGAAGTTGAACACCTTTGTTTTTGAAAGATGAACCACAAAGCATTGGGATAACGCTCATGTTTACTGTAGCAGTACGTAGAGCAACCATTAACTCTTCTGGAGTGATTGAATCTGGATCTTCAAAGAATTTCTCCATTAAAGCATCGTCAGAAGCAGCAACCTCTTCGATAAGTGTATTTCTCCACTCAGCAGCTTCAGCTACCATGTGAGCAGGAATTTCACCGTAAGTGTAGTTGTCACGTACAGTTTTATCATCAAAATAGTTGATAGAACGGTTGTGAATAAGGTCTACGAGACCTTCGAATTTGTCTTCAGCACCGATAGGAAGAACGATAGGCACTGCATTTGCACCTAGACGCTCTTTAACTTGTGAAACAACATTTAAGAAGTCAGCACCAGTACGGTCCATTTTGTTAACATATCCGATACGAGGAACGTTATATTTGTCAGCTTGTCTCCAAACTGTTTCTGATTGAGGCTCAACACCACCAACAGCACAGAATGTAGCAACAGCACCGTCAAGCACGCGAAGTGAACGCTCTACCTCTACGGTAAAGTCAACGTGACCTGGAGTGTCAATAATGTTTACTTGATAAGTATTATCTTCATAGTTCCAGAAGGCAGTTGTAGCAGCAGAAGTAATTGTGATACCTCTCTCTTGCTCTTGTACCATCCAGTCCATAGTAGCAGCACCCTCATGTACCTCACCAATTTTGTGAGTTTTACCTGTATAGAAAAGAATACGCTCAGACGTTGTAGTCTTACCAGCATCGATATGCGCCATGATACCGATATTTCTAGTATATTTTAAATTTCTAGCCATTTTAAATCTTTTTTTAATTTATTGGATTAAAATCTAAAGTGAGCAAATGCTTTGTTGGCATCAGCCATACGGTGCATCTCTTCTTTACGTTTGAATGCGCCACCTTCTTCATTGAACGCAGCAATAATTTCAGCAGACAATTTGTCAGCCATAGAACGACCTGCACGTTTTCTAGCAAAAGCAATCATATTTTTCATACAGATTGACATTTTACGCTCAGGACGCACCTCGATAGGCACTTGGAAAGTAGCACCACCAACACGACGAGATTTAACCTCAACTTGTGGAGTAACGTTTTCTAATGCTTTTTTCCAAATATCTAAAGGAGCCTTATTAGAGTCCTTCAACTTCTCGCCTACGATAGCGATTGAATCATAAAAAATGTCGTAGGCAATACTCTTCTTACCATCCAGCATTAGGTTGTTCACAAAACGTGTAACCATAATGTCTCCAAATTTAGGATCTGGAAGTAGAATTCGCTTTTTAGGCTTCGCTTTTCTCATTTTCTTAAACTTCTAGTTTGTTTTAAAAATTTTTAAATTACTTTTTAGCTGCTCCAGCTTTTGGTTTTTTAGTACCATACTTAGAGCGACGTTGGTTACGACCATTAACACCTGCTGCATCTAGTGCACCACGTACTAAGTGGTAACGTACACCTGGAAGGTCTTTTACACGACCACCTCTTACAAGCACGATAGAGTGCTCTTGAAGGTTATGACCTTCTCCTGGTATATAGGCATTCACCTCTTTACCATTTGTTAAGCGCACACGCGCAACTTTACGCATCGCCGAGTTTGGCTTCTTAGGAGTGGTTGTATACACTCTCACACAAACGCCACGACGCTGAGGGCATGAATCTAGGGCTGGAGATTTACTCTTAAACTCTAGTTGTGCACGACCTTTTCTAACTAACTGTTGAATTGTTGGCATTTTAACTATTTTACGTTCAATAAATTATGTGTCACACCACATGACACACCTTGTTCACTTCGAGGGACAAAGGTAATACTTATTTTTTAAGTTACAAAATATTTTCTTTTTATAAATCTTTTTTTTTAAAAATATTTGATTTTTAAAAGCTCAAAAAAACAATTACATAGTAATAAATCGGAATTTCAACTCTAAAATATCTGTTATTTTTTCAAAAATAAATAGAAAATAGTACAGTTCCATTTATTTCAAATCAATTTATGCAACAATTTATTAAGTAGTGTAAAACAATTATTGCCATATTCTTAATAACACTCTTGGAGCGATATTTTTCACTATTAAATCTCAATATAGAACCACTATATTTTCGATTTAATAGCAAAAAATCTCATCTCCAATAGCACTTTTAAAAATACACCAATAATTATTTTACCCTACTTATGCCAATAAAGGTTTGAAATTTTTGAGTTACTTTGAGCTATTTTTGCTATTCGAGTTATAAAGGGAACTTCTAAATACAGGATTATAAGAGATTTTAAAAGTTCCATTAACCCAACTTTGCCCAAAAAAAAATATTTTTCATAAATTTTCACTCAATTTTATTATGTTTTTTCTTCTAACTATCTAATACTCAATTATGCGATTTTTGAGGAGCGATTTGTAGTACACAGGTGATAAAAAAATATACTTATCTTTGTGGCATTATGCATTTTATATCACAAGAGCGATACAATCCGCAGAGCGGTAATCACGATAAATATTATCGTATTAAGGAGTCTTTTCGAGACGCCTTTGGTCGTGTGCATTCTCATGTTTTGTTGAATGTTGGCTTTATTCAAGGTTTGCAACCAATCCAAATTCGAGATATTGGTGCAGGCTTGACTTTTATGGCTGCTAATCGTGGGTGTAACACCCTTTTCGAAGATTGTTTTCCCGATTACGATACAATAGTAAAAGAACATATCAAAAAGTATTGGGATATGATTCTTGAAAAAGGAACATTGGATGTTGTTAAAAAAAATCTAAGTGAAAGTAAGCATTGCAAATAAGCCACATAAAAACCGTTCAAAACAGCTAATAAAGTAATTTTGAACGTTTTTTTTATTTCCTATACGGCTTATTTGCAATGCTTACCATTCCCAAAATCTGTTTCCGCCCTCAGCAGTAGAGACGTAGCAGGGCTACGTCTAAAATCGAATTTTGCAAAGCAAAATGAGCTTACCAAGCAACAATAAATCAATTTTGCAAAGCAAACAAAATTGAATTTGCCAAGCCAAATCCAAACCCAGACGTAGCAGGGCTATGTCTCTACAGCCGAGCCACCAATATTAATTCATAACAACAGATTTTGATATTGACCCTATAATCTTCGATTTTGGAGTTTAGTGCTTCGGCTCTTGCGTTCGAGAATCTAGCTAAAAAATAGGTTATAATTATATCGTGATGATCCTTAAAAGTGTTTTTAACAGATGTAAAATGCTTTTACCTAACTCCGTAGAGACGTTAGGTCTAACGTCTCTACTGCTGCGTGCGAAAACAGTTTTAAAACGAGCCGAAATTATACAACTTTTTTTGAGATTTAGTGGTTTTAAGCACCGAACTATTTGTAAATAAGTATGATAATTGTTTCAAGAATGACTATAAGTAAATGTATAAATCACTTCAAGAATATTTTAAGTTCTGTCAGAAATTCAGGTATGAAAGGGTAGTGTGGAAGGTTAAATTCTATAATTTTTTTTACACCATTTTCTTGCCAAAAATTTCGTTGGTTTTCAGCAGGGAAAATTAAATCTGTTGTGCAAATTACAGCTACATCCCATTTTTTATTTATACTTTCTTTTCTTTTAGACTCAATATATAGATTTTCTAATTCATCAAACAGAGATTTATTATCTTTAGTTGTAGATTTAAAATAGTGCTCCACACCTCGTGATATTCGAGTGTTAAATTTTGTAATTCCTCCCTTAATAATCGATTTTAAGGTGAGTTCAAATCCCTTTTCGGGTATTCCATACAGGTTATTTACAGGTAAAAGTGTGCCATTAATGGCTATCTTTAACCAATTTGGTGGCATTTTTATTAAGGAGGCAATAAATACTCCAAATGACCAAGCTACAACTTTCACATCGCTATATTTAGAATATTCACTATATCTAAAATCAGTGATTTCACGATAATCTGATATAAATAGAGTATCGCTTCCATCGAAACATAAAATATCTTTAAATTGTGCAATTTCACACGACCAACCTGAGAAAAATATAACTAGTTTTGTGTTATTTTCCTCTCTTTTAACCCATTCTATAACCATTGTTTTTTAATTTTTTTGTAAAGATATAAATCTATTTTGAAAAAATAGATTGTACTGCCAATTTTTTAGCACTTTTATAGTTCTTTGTGAAATAATTTATAAATTGTAATAAATAATATTTTTTTATTACCTTTGTTAATGTAAAAACGATTATTTATTTAAAAATTATAAATCAAAATGGGGAAATTATTACTATCAGCTTTTTTTTGTGTTTGTTTTAGTGGAGTTGCTATTGCTCAACTTCCTTCTCAACTACCAACCAAATCATCCAAAATTTATGCAAATTCAGCAGACAAAAGATTATCTGACGAATTCAACGGAAAAGAGGTAAATTGGGCAAAGTGGAATCGACGCATGGATGGTGGAGTTGGAATTGAAGACTATGTTACTGATGGTTCGTTGGTAGTTATGGAATCTGAAGAGTGTAATGGGGAGCATGTCGAATATGTTTCGATGAAAGCAACAACTATTGATGGTAAGCCTCGAACAGCAGGGCTTGTAGGCGAAACCTCAGGTCACTTTGGCTTTTATACCGTACGATTTAGATTTAAGGGTCTTAATACAGAAGATGTTAAGAAAAATATGACTATTTGGCATCCTTCGGTTTGGTCGTCTGTGTTTACTCACCAAACTTTTGATAGAGAAGCTAAAATATCAGGAGATAATCTAAATTGGCTCGAAATTGACCTAATGGAGTGGGAAACAGGTTTAAATTCTTGGAGCTGTGATGCACCTGCACGTTTTACAGACAGCAAGGGTGAAATGCGTAGAGCGGTTCGCTCTGGTGAAGACATGGAGAAGGCCATGATAAAGGAGTGTGAAGACAGAGATCATGAGCAATGGACAACATTAGGTCTTGAATATGCCGACACGCATATGAAATTATGGGAATGGATTGATGGAAAATGGGTTGATATAAGCGATAGAGAGGTTAAGATAATTGACGATAATTTGGAGTGTCCAGAGAAGAGTTTTACACCATCCTCGATTGCTCGCTCAGTTTGTAAACCAATGTATTGGATAGTTGGTGGTGTAGTATCAAGATTTTTATATCCTTCAATCCAAGATGGAACTTGTACACACTCTTTAGCAGATGCACAATTTGACTACGACTTTTTTAGATACTACCCTTTAAAATCTATTGAAAATGAGCATTGGGCTTGGCGTGAGGGGTTAGAATTTGCGGAGTAAATTATTACGCCCAATAAATTACATTTTAATATTACATATCTTATGAAAACCAAACTTCTAACTTTTTTATTTTTTTGGACTTGCTTTTTTTCCCTCTCAGCACAAACTTTAGGCGAAAAAGTAGTGGAGATTAATCCCGAACTGTTTAAAACTAAACTACCAAAGAGCAAATTAGCTCAAGAAACTCTCTATATGCTTAGATTAAACAACAAATATACCCTTAATAAGTGGTATAATGAGTTAAAGCAGTTTAATTTAGATAATTCTGACTATCTTGATTTTAAAGGTAAGTTAGAGAAAGATATTAGACCTACTTCACACCATATTTTTGCTCTTGCACTCACTTTGAAACTTAATATTTATGATAGTTCGGTGACTAATGTATCAAGTGACAAGGCTTTTCAAATTTTAGAGAGGTTGATTAGTTCGGTATCTTATCGTCATAAGGCTAATAATCCAAAACAGAATGAGGCGTGGGGTAAACATTGGCAAAGTGCACTTTGGGCTGCTCAAATTGCGCAGGGTGCGTGGTTAGTATGGGATAGATTATCGGCTACAGATAGAGATATGGTTGCCAAAATGGTTGAATTTGAAGCAGACAGATTTATAACTATTCCTGCTCCTTACTATATGGATAAAGATGGTAATGTAATTTCAAAAGGTAATACAAGAGCTGAGGAAAATGCTTGGAACTCAGGTGTTATAACTATGGCTATATTGATGCTTCCTAACCACATAAATGTGGATAAGTGGAGAGAGCGAAATATTGAATATCAAGCCTCTGCATATTGCACCCCAGAAGATTTGGTTAGTGATAAAATGGTAGATGGAGTGGCATTGAATCAAATTTTGAAAGGAAGTAATGCCTACAGCAATGGAACGGTAGTAAACCATGATATTTTACATCCCGACTATATGACAGCAATTATGCTTAACTTCACAAACTTAATTTACCATAAGTTAGCTGAAGTTGAGCCATTAGAGTCCTCGACTTACAATTGTGATTTAGTTTATCGAGCATTAACAGTAGAAGAGTATGGTGGAAAAACCATGTATCAACCTACAGAAAAAGGTAAAGCTTCATCGCAAATATATTTCCCAGAAGGTAACGATTGGGGTGGTGAGCGTCAAGCCAACTACTGGTTGATGGATATTTTTGCTGATATATATAAATGGGGTAAAAAAGGAGAAGTAAAGCCTAAAGATTGGGCTTTAGAGCGTTCAAAAGAGATGATGCGAATGATAAGTCGTGACACTACAGGGCAATACTACCAATCACAAAAAGAGGATAAATTTTTTAGTCGAGAGGAGTGGATTGGACAACATTTAGCTTATGGTTATATGGCTCTTTGGCTGTTAGATTAGACCCAATTACTTTTAGTGAACTTTTAAAATCTCTTAAAATCTCCTATAATCAAGAACTTAGAACTCCACATTATTTAAATTTTAAATATTAAAATATTATGAAACTAAATTATGTAATATTAGCGTGTTTTATCGCCTTGCATAGTAGCGTATCAACAGCTGTTTTAGCCTCCGAAAATGCAAATAGAAGTAATATAATTGCTATTGGCAACAACAGTGAAGTGGTAAGCCAAAGTGAGGCTACTGCTCGCAAAAAAATGGAAAAACTTAAATCTTTAATTACTCAAGCAGAGCAAAAAGGATTGGATGCACAACGTGAAGAGGGAGTTTTGTGGATGGCAAATGAATTTTTGAGATATGCCGCTTGGGATGAACAAAATATCGAACAAAACTACTATCAATTCTTGCTTTGGGCACCATATAAGGATAATGCTCAGCAACGTGCCGAGCAGCTTCCTGAATTTGAACGCTCTGAGATTAATAAAATGCTTGATGATGCAATAAAACAGATAACGGATGTAATTGACGGTAAGATTGTACGTCGTGCTACTGCATCTATTGATTGGAGTTCGATAAAGGTGGAGGGCGACCAATTTGTAAGTAATAATCGATCTGTATTTATTAATCATTTTAATCGCTTGCCAGATGAGCTGTTTAATCCATATTGTGGTATGGTAGATAGAGTAGGACTTGGCTTAGATATGTTAAAAAATAGCGATGGCGACCTTACAGATGAGGCTATTGCTACTTTAGAATCGAAAAAAGAGAGCTATTCAGGAAATGTATTTTTGGGTCACGGTACGCCTCCTAAGTGGATGAAGGAGGTAGACTCCACAGTTGAGGATGGAATGCGTAGATTTATAAAATATGATATAGACAATCCATTTTTACGAGATATGTGGGTGAAATTGGCTGCAAAAGTAGTTCCTCAATATGTTGGAAAAAAATATAGCGACCACGGTTATATTTTAGCAAACGAACCTCACTGGGTAACCATAAGAGATACATGGGCAGTGGGCGATTTTTCGCAATATACAATCGAAAAATTTAAATGTTGGTTGGTGGATAAACATAAAACAATTTCTCGATTAAATGAGTTATGGAATAGTGATTTTGCATCGTTCGATGATATTACAGTTGAAGTTCCATTTGATGCAGAGCTACGTGGCACACCCAAAGGGTATGATATAATGATGTTTAATCAAGATAGATGCACTGAATGGTTTCAGTTCTTGGCTGATGAAATCAAGAAGAACGACCCAGATGCTAAGGTACACGTAAAGGCTGTACCACGCCTATTCCGTCAAGATATTCGTGACCATGGTATTGACCTAGAGAGAGTTACCGAGCTATCTGATATAGTCGGTAATGATGGTAAAGTTACAGGTAGACTTGTTAGTAGCAAGAGTGCTGAATCATGGGAGAAAGATTTTTGTTATAACTGGATGGATATAGGAGTAAGTTTTGATTTTATGTCGTCGGTTGCTCCAAACAAGCCTAATATTAACTCTGAATCACACTATTTATCGGCTACAAATTTTAGAGATTTGTATCTTTCAAAAGAGTTTACCCGCTCTTCTTATTGGCTATCTACAATTCAAGGTCAAAGTTTAAGCTATACATGGGTTTGGGCAAGAGATTTAGATGGTTCGATTAGCTCTAATTTTAAAGCTGGCAAGACACTAGCTGATAATGTAAAAGCGGCATCATATATTGGTAGTGTTGTGCAACAACCACGAGTAACCAATGAGGTGAGTCAAACCTATATGGATTTAAACGCCTTTAGCGAAGAGATAGCTCAAATTCAACGACTTCGTCGCCCTATGCGCCTATTTTATTCAGAATCTTCGGCGATTAATGTTGAGGATTATATGGAGAGGTTGATTGAGTTTTACACACCTCTATTTTTCGAAGGCAACCCTGTAGGTTTTGCAACGGAGCGTATTATAACTAAGCAAGATAACAATCTTTGGGATGTAATTGCCGTGCGAAATAACTGTTTTGTAAAAGAGAGTGAGATTAAGGCTTTGCAGACTTATCTTGATAATGGTGGAACAGTATTACTCGATAATGTGAGCTTAAAAATGAATGAATATGGTGAGCCACACACACTAAAATTAAAAGAGTCTAAGGGTGAAATTATACACTTATCCTCTTTAAATCAATTTATTGCAAAATCATTAGAGGTTGTAAAATCGAAGGGGTCGACTCCTGAGATAGTGGTGAAAGAGACAAATGATAGAGATGCTAAAGGGTGTGTTTGGAGAGTAATCCAGACAGCTGATGATAAATATATGGTAAATATAATAAATATTGGAGCAGGTGATGCTCTAATCGATATTTCATCTAAAAATGGCTCAATTACCACAATCACAGACCAATTTACTGGCGCAAAAATTGATAGTTCGTTTAGTATGAAACCACATGATATTATGCTATTAGAAATAAAAAAATAGTATAATTTTGAAATTTTTAAGGGCTAATTTACAACATTTAAATTTGTAAATTAGTCTTTTTTGTAATATTTTTTATGATATTTTTGTAAATTGCTTTATTTCTTATATCTTTACATTTAATATTATAAAAAACTGTTAGGCGTATGCGAAATTTTACATATTTTATATTACTATTGTTTTTACCACTAAACTCAATCTATTCAGCCTCTTTCTACACCTTTTCGTTAGATAAAAAGCTGAAAATGCTGGACAAAGTTCTCGATAGCGTAACCATATACACAGAAGCAAAAGAGTTGCGTATTAAGACAATACAGAGTAAAATCACACAAAATACAGATATAGAACAACGATTACTACTAAACACAATGCTCTATAGTGAGTATGCTAAATATAATAGTGAAGCTGCCTTTGATTTGGTTGTGGAAAGTATCGAATTATGTGAAAAATATGGCAGTGAGAACGAACTTTTACAATGGAGTTTACGTAAAGCATATTTATATTCGGCAAGTGGGCTTTTAAAGGAGTCGAAAGATATTTTAGATTCTATAAGAGGTCGAATAGAGAGTCGTACTTTACTTTTAGACTATTACATCCAGATGGAGTATCTTTTTTCTCATTTTGAACAGTACACTACAGGAAATATACGGTTAACGCCAATGTATGGTGAGCAAAAAACATCGTATATGGATTCTGTCTCACTCGTTGTTCAACCTAAAGATGACTACTTCCTTATAAATAGAGGTTGGAAAAATATTAGTAGCGATTCAACTCTCTATTATCTTAAAAAAATAGAAAATAGCTTCTTATCTGGTGATAAGAGTGATATAGAACTAGCCCTTGAGGCATATACCATTGCTCGAATTTATAAAGAGAATAATAATGGTGAAAAATATGCCGAATATCTTATATATTCAGCAATCTACGATATAAAATCTTGTAATCATGATATTGCATCACTTCAAGAGCTAAGTACAATAATATTGGAAGATGGAGGTAATATAGAGAGGGTCTACAAATATATCTCTTACTGTCTTGATAGAGCAAAAGATTATGGTGATAGAGTTCGGACTGTCGAGATAGCCACAATACTAGACACCACCTACTTTCAGCTTTTAGAAAGAAATAGAGCACAATCTAGGCGGCTTTCTATCTATTTAGCTCTTATGGTATTGCTGTTATCTGTTGTGTTGTACTTGGTTGTAAAGGTTACAAAGCAGGTGAAAAAACTAGAGGTTGTAAACCAAAATTTAAATGATGCTAAAGGAGTAATAGAGCATAGAAACGAAAAACTAGAACAGGCTCGAAATGAGCTATCAATTGTCAATCAAAAAATTCAGACCATAAACGAGCAGCTTCAAACAGTAAACGAAAAGTTGATTGAGAGCAATTTTATAAAAGAGAAATATATTGGTAAAAGCTTTGAGGTGTGTGCCACACATATTGGAAATATGGAGAAAACATGCGGTAAAATTTCAAGTTTGGTAAGAGGTGCAAAGTATGATGAGGTCAGAAAATATTGTGATTCCTCTTTTACGCTTAACAAACAGCTAAAAGAGTTGTATCAAACTTTTGATGACACTTTTTTAAGTATTTACCCCGATTTTGTCGAGAAATTTAACACTCTTCTACTACCTGATAAACAGATACGACTTAAAGAGGGAGAGATTCTTAATACAGAGCTTCGTATTTACGCTTTGATTCGTCTTGGAGTTACCGACAATCAAAAGATAGCTATAATACTTCACTGTTCACTTCAAACTATATACAACAACTATCAAAAAACAAAAAATAGAACAGAACTTTCTAACAAAGATTTAGTTGCTAAAATTATGGAGATTTAAGGGGATTTAAAATCTCTCAAAAGCTAGATTTTGAAGTTTTCTTAACTATTTGAAGTTTTGCTTTCTAAAATATCAAATTAAAACTAAAAACCGATAAAACGAGATAAAATATAATTTTTTATCTCGTTTTATTGGTTTTTACACTTTAAAATATAAAAAATTATTGAAATTTATAGTTTTTTTGCTCTCTGATTCTTTTAGATTATACTTACTTTTTTAAATGTTAAATTATTGTTAAATGCCTATACCGTAAGCATTTAAAATTTACTAAAACTTACTTTCTTTACTACTTCGTTATTATTATGCTCACTTTACTTATAATTTTGCAGTGTAATTAAAATCAATACTAAACAATTATGAATATGAAGACAATTTTACAAAGAAGGTGTAATTTTAAACGCCTATTAGCATTAACAATTGCTATGTTTGTGCTAAATGTATCTCTTTTTGCGCAGAGCAGTTCGGCGCAAGGTAGAGTGGTCGATGAGTTTGGTGAAGCTGTAATCGGCGCAACAGTTATTATCGATGGAACCTATAAAGGAACCATTACAGATGCTGACGGTAAATTCCTGTTAGAGGGGGTTGAGAGCGATGCAATGCTTAACTTCTCTTATATTGGGATGGTACCACAAACAGTTGCTGCATCAACTAACATGAATGTAGTGATGGTAATCGATGCCTTAGTAACAGAAGAGGTTGTTGTGGTTGGTTATGGTACTCAGAAAAAGACCTTAGTAACTGGAGCAAACTCAAATATCAAAGGAGATAAGATTGATGAGCTTAACCCTACCACTGCAATGGAGGCTCTTCAAGGAACTGTTCCCGGTTTGAGTATTACTCGTAATAGTGGTGCTCCTGGTGCTGGTACTTCGGTAACAATTCGTGGTATGGGTACAATCGGTAATAGTGATCCTCTTTATATTGTAGATGGAGTTTCGGTAAGTAATATCGACTACTTAAATCCATCGGATATTGAGGCTATAGATGTTTTAAAGGATGCTGCTTCGGCTGCAATCTATGGTTCACGTGCTGCAAATGGTGTGGTGCTTGTAACAACTAAAAAGGGTACAAAATCGAGAGATGGTTCGACTTCTACTTCAATTACTTACGATGGATATTTTGGTATTCAAAACAACTACAAAGAGCTTGAAACTCTCAATGCTCAAGAGTATATGTTTATTATGGACGAAGCTCGCACAAACGATGGGTTAGCACCGTTTGATTGGGAGTCGTTAGTAAAAAACAACACTTTTTTAAGCTCTACATTTGGCAGCGATGTTGCAGATGCCTACGGCAACTATGTTTGGGGTTTGATTGAGAGCGGTTGGGAAGGAACTAACTGGGTAGATGAAATTTCGAAAGATGATGCAATCATTCAGAGCCATGCAGTAAACTTTATGGGTAATAATCAAGATTTTACTTATGCAGCAGGTATCTCTTACTACGATCAAGAGGGTATAATTGGCGGTGATATTATCGATGCAGGTTATACACGTATTACAGCTCGTTTAAATACAGAGGTTGTACTCCTAAAAAATAGTGAACGTAATATCTTAACATTTGGCGAAAATTTAACCTATACAAATACAGAGAATAAGGCTGTTGCAAGTGAGGGTATCTACTACAATGACCTACATAATGCACTTGTAGCGACTCCTTTAATGCCAGCATATTGGGATAATGAGAGTATCTCGGCATATACTAATGGATATGCTCCAAATCTTGATGGTATTGATACCGACCAGCTTAACCCACTAGCTGAGATGTACTACGGTCGTAATTTTAGCTATGGAAAGAGCAATAGTATTATTGGTAATATGTATGCACTATTAGAGCCAATCAAAAATCTTAAAATACGTTCATCTTTTGGTGTAAATGCGTGGTATGGTTATAGTCGCTCATACACTCCAGTATATAGTATGGGTACACTTCTAAACAATACTACAGATGCAGCTTCTCAATCTGCATATATGGGTAGTGATTTAACATGGACAAACACTGCTACTTATGATTTTACAATAAACGACGACCACGAATTTACAGTTTTAGCAGGTACAGAGATGTTGAAAAACTACTTTAACTTTAATGTAGGTGGTTGGGCACAAAACACTCTATTCTCGGATGCTGCAAGTGCATATCTCGACAATACGACCTCATCTACTTTTGGTGATGTATCAACTTGGGGTGCTGATTATGCTGCTGGTGGCGGTGGTTTAATGTCTTATATGTCTCGTCTATCTTACAACTATAAAGGAAAGTATATGGCAGATGCAACGTTCCGTGCTGATGGTTCATCAAACTTTGCTGAGGGCAATCGTTGGGGTTATTTCCCATCTCTATCTGCTGGTTGGAACTTTACACAAGAGGAGTTTATGAAAGATGTAGATTTTATCACAAGTGGTAAACTTCGTGCTAGTTGGGGACAGAATGGTAATCAAAATATTAGCAATTTTGTATACACATCAAATGTAGAGTATCTTGATCAAGGTTATTTCTTCGGTTCAGATAAAGAGGTGCCAAGTATTGCAGCAGTTCCTTCAAATGTTCCAAATCCAGATGTTACTTGGGAGGTGTCAGAGCAGTTAAATATCGGTACAGATCTTCGTCTATTAAATTCAAGAATGAACGTAACTCTTGATTGGTACAACAAACTTACAAAAGATTGGTTGGTTGAAGCTCCTATCTTAGGTACTTATGGTGCAAGTGCTCCATATATTAATGGTGGTGATGTAAGAAATAGAGGTTTTGAGATTTCAGTTGGCTGGAACGACCATATAGGAAGCGATTTTACCTATGGCGTAACCTTTACAGGTGCACACAATAAAAATGTCGTTACTCGTATCGACAATGCTGAGGGTATAATTACAGGTTCTAGCAGTGTTATTGCTCAAAACACATCTTATGTATCTCGTGTTGAAGTTGGTATGCCTATCGGCTATTTCTATGGTTATCAGACTGCTGGTATCTTCCAAAATCAAGCGGAGTGTGATGCTTATGTATCTTCAGATGGTTCACAAATTCAAGTTATTACAGAGGAAGGCATCGAACGTCAGCCAGGTGATGTTATATTTGTTGACCAAAATGGTGACGGTGTAATTAACGAAGATGATAAGGTGATGATTGGCGATCCAAATGCAGATTTTGAGGCTGGTCTACAAGTAAACCTATCTTACAAAGGCTTCTATGCAAATGCAACTTTAACAGGTAAGTTTGGTCAACAGGTAATGCAATCTTACCGCTCGTTTACCGACCAATTAACTGAAAACTACACTACTGCAATCTTTGATAGATGGCATGGAGAGGGCACATCAAATACAACTCCTCGCTTGAGCTATACTGGTAATGCTAATACCAATCTAGTTTCTGATATTTATGTAAAAGATGCAGATTACGTGAGAGTTAGCTCTCTAACAGTTGGTTATAATTTTGATAATTTAATTAAAAACTTTGATGTTGTAAAACGTGCATCAATATATATGTCTGTAAACAACCTATGTACGATTACAGGATATGACGGAATGGATCCAGAAGTTGGATATGGTGGTGGCGACTCTTGGGCATCGGGAATCGACTTAGGTCTATACTCTCTACCACGTACAGTGATTTTTGGTATTAATTTAACTTTCTAAAAAATTAAGAATATGAAACTTATAAAAAATATATTAAAGGGTGCCGTAGCAGTAGTAGGTTCACTAACATTTGTGGGTTGCTCTGGTCTGCTAGATACCGAAAATTTATATGATGCAAACCTTGATACATACTATAGCAATAAAAGCGAGATAGATTTGGCTCTAAATGGGGTTTACAACTCGATGTTTGTAGATGGAGTGCTTAGCGAGGAACATCTAATTGCAAATATCCTTTCAGATTTAATGCTTGCAGGTGGTGGTTCGGACGATGCAAGTAGTCAAAATATGGATGCTTTCAAGTCGAATACAGAGGATATCCATGTAGATTTATGGAAAGAGACTTTTAATGGTGTATATTGTGCAAATGCAGTTATTGAAGCGATTCCTAATGCCGATTTTTCAGCTGATTTCACCTCTTCCGACGATATTGAGGATTACATGAATAGCTCACTAGGTGAGGCGTATTTCTTACGTGCGTTCTATATGTTTAGAGCTGCAAAGATTTTTGGTGGTATGCCAATTATCCCAACTACAGATGCTGATCGTGAGGTGGGTCGTTCGACACTCGAAGAGACCTATAGCTTTATCGCTACCGACCTTCTAAAAGCTATCGAATATCTTCCAAATGAGAATGTAAATAGTATGTCGATTAACGACTATGGCCATGCAAATCTTTGGGTAGCAAAGAGTTTCTTAGCTCGTATCTATATGTTCTACACTGGATATATGACAAATATCGAGAAAGTTTCGACTGATGTTCTTCCTTGTGAAGATGGTTCGATTACAAAAAGCGAAGTTATTGGACACTTAGAGGATGTAATCAACAATAGCGGTCACGCCCTAGTATCTGATTTCCGTAATCTTTGGCCATACTCTTATGTAAACGAGAGTAACTCAATCTACAATCCTGATTATGTTGCAGGTGATGCAATTTTGCCATGGGCAGCAGAAAATAATCTAGCTTGGGTAGGTCAAGATGGACCTAGCTCGACTTTAGGAACAGGCAATAGTGAAGTTATCTTTGCTCTACGTTTTGGTCTTGGCAACTGGGATTATGATGGTGGTACAGGTCAAAAATATAGCAACCGTATGCCGCTTTATATGGGTATTCGTGACCACAGCATGATACCTTTTGGTCAAGGTTGGGGTTGGTGTTCGGTACACCCTACGTTCTACAATGGTTGGAGCGATGCAGATGTTCGTAAAGCAGGTTCGGTGTTGACTTTAGGCGATGCAAGTCAAGGTACTGAGGGCTGGAGTGCTGGCAAGAGTAATCAGGAGACAACATTGATGAATAAAAAATATACAACTTTGCAACATAATGGCGATGATGGTGTGTTGGGTATGTTCTACTATATTTACAATATGAATAATGCCGATCCAATGCAGCTTTGGGCAGCTCAAGATTTTTACTATATGCGCTATGCAGATGTGCTTTTGATGCACTCGGAGCTAACCGAAACAGCCGATGGTCTAAATCAAGTAAGAGCACGTGCAGGACTAGAGTCGACTACCTATTCGCTTGCTGCAATTAAAAGTGAACGTATGTATGAGTTTGCTTTCGAGGGAGTCCGCTGGTTTGACTTAGTTCGTTGGGGCGATGTAGAGGGTTCGAACAACTACTACTCTTCTCCAATAACAGTAAGCAATGCAGGAGTGGAAACATCATATAGTGTAACCTACCGTACAGAGACAAAAGGTTTGAATGCTATTCCACAGAGCGAAATTCGTCTATCTAGTGGATTGTATGAGCAAAATCCTGGTTGGTAGTTTGTAATTCGTAATTTATAATTCGTAATGCGTAATTCATAATTAAAACTTATTCTGATGAAATCAAAAATATTAATAGCAATTGCTACACTTCTTACAGTTTCGTGTAGTGCAATTATAGAGGATAATGAGTTGGAAAACTCATTTGATAAAGATAATATAGTACTTTCTGCAACTCAAGCAACAGCAGGAAGCAATGAAATTACCCTAAAATTAGAGACAAAAGGGGTAACAGGATATTGGGACTACATAATAAATACAAAATATACCGATGAGGTGACAGTTGTATTCCCTTACACTGGTACACACACTTTTACCTACCACTCTACAACTCCATATATCAATAATGGTGACTTAACCGACCTTGAATATGTATCAAAATCAATTAACGTTGAGGTGACACAGCTCGACACACCTCTAAACGATGCTTACTACTCTTTAGTAGGTAGCGATTTAGGTGGTAAGACATGGGTGTTTGATGGAACTGCTGGCGATGGTAATGTTTGGTGGGCTATGGTAGATGGGGGCAACTACGCTTCGGTGTGGTGGAACGCTACAAACGACTATGTAACCCCTGAGGATGTAAACGGTAAGATGTATTTTGATGTTGCAGGTGGTGCAAACTACGACTATTACGCCTCTGAGGATGCTGAGCCAGTGCGAGGAACATTTGTATTCAATGGTGCGTTTAGTACACTTACTTTCCAGAGCGATGTAAATATTCTAGGCTCGTCAAATGGTCTTTCGTGTGGTGCTACAACCTACGAGATTATAGAGCTTACCGAAGATAGATTGGTTCTATTTGCATCTGCTGTTGATAATGGCACAGGTTGGATATGGGCTTTCCGTCCGGAATAATTCATAATTCATAATTCGTAATTCATAATTCATAATTCGTAATTCGTAATTACGAATTATGAATTAAATAACCAAAATAATTTACAATAAAAATATGAATAGATTAATTAAAAAATGTGTATCGGCAGTGGCTTTAATGAGTTGTATGGCAGCAGTTTCGTGCTCCCAAGCTCCAAGCTCTGAGATAGACCAAAAGGTAGAGGCACTACTTAGCAAAATGACTCTACAAGAGAAGATTGGGCAGATGAACCAGATTAACACTAGTGGTAATGTAGGGGGTATGAGTGAGGCTGCAAAACGTGGAGAGATTGGTTCGATACTAAACGAAGTAAATCCTGAGGTAATTAGAGGTATCCAGAAAATAGCAGTAGAGGAGTCTCGCTTAGGTATTCCAATCCTTATAGCTCGTGATGTAATACATGGCTACAAAACAATTTTCCCTATTCCACTAGGACAAGCAGCAACTTTTAATCCTCAATTGGTAGAGGAGGGTGCACGTATTTCAGCAAAAGAGGCAACTTCGGTGGGTATTCGTTGGACTTTTTCGCCAATGGTCGACATCTCTCGTGATGCACGTTGGGGACGTATTGCCGAGAGTAGCGGTGAGGATTCATACCTTGCTTCATTAATGGGTGCAGCAATGGTAAGAGGTTATCAAACCGAAGATTTGTCGAATCCTACAGCTATGGCAGCTTGTACAAAACATTTTATCGGTTATGGAGCTGCTGAGGGTGGTCGTGACTACAGTTCAACATTCTTAACTGAGCGTCAATTGCGAAACACCTATTTCCTACCATTTAAAGCAGCAGCAGAGGCAGGAAGTGCAACATTTATGACCTCGTTTAACGAAAATGATGGTATTCCAGCAACTGCTAACAAGTTTGTTATTAGCGATGTATTAAAAGGCGAGTGGAATTTCAAAGGTTTTGTAGTTTCCGATTGGGCATCTACAGTTGAGATGGTAGAGCATGGCTATGCCGAGAACAACAAACATGCTGCTGAGCTAGCTCTTAATGCAGGCTTAGATATGGAGATGGTTGCAGGTTCATACCTTCACAATATTGAGCAGCTTTTAGAGGAGGGAAAGGTGAAAATCGAAACTATTGATAGTGCAGTACGCAATATTCTACGAGTAAAGTTCCAATTAGGTCTTTTCGAAAATCCTTATGCCCCTGAGCAGCAAGAAAATCAATTCTATAAAGCTGAATATCTTGCAGCAGCAAAACAGGCAGCTGAAGAGTCGTTAATTCTGCTTAAAAACTCAAATAACACACTTCCACTAGCGCAAAAAGGGCAAACAATAGCCATAGTAGGTCCTCTTGCCGATGCTCCTTACGAGCAGATGGGTACATGGGTGTTTGATGGTGAAAAAGAGCACACCGTTACGCCACTTGCAGCTATTAAAGAGAAGTATGGCAAAGATAATAAGATTATTTTTGAAAGTGGCTTGACCTACAGTCGTGATAGAAACATGAATGGCGTAGCAAAAGCTGTTAAAGCAACAAGAGCCGCCGATGTTGTAGTTGTTTTTGTTGGTGAAGAGTCGATTCTTTCGGGTGAGGCACACTCACTTGCCGATATTTCGCTTCAAGGTGCTCAATCTGAATTGATTGAAGCTATCAAAAAGAGTGGCAAAAAGGTTGTAACAGTTGTGATGAGTGGTCGCCCTATGACAATTGGTAGAGATGTCGACAATAGTGATGCGGTTCTTTACTCGTTCCATCCCGGAACTATGGGCGGACCAGCAATTGCCGATATTTTATTTGGTAAATCGGTTCCAAGTGGAAAAACTCCTTCAACATTCCCAAAAATGGTAGGTCAAATTCCAATCTACTACAATCAAGCTAATACAGGTCGTCCAGCCACTAGAAACGAACCGCTAATCGAAGCTATTCCAATCGAAGCAGGACAAACATCGCTAGGTTGTACAGCATTCTATATGGATGCAGGTTTTGACCCACTTTTCCCCTTTGGTTTTGGTCTTTCGTATGCTAATTTTGAGTATGGCGATGTTGTAATCAACAAAAAAAGCTACTCTCAAGACGAAAATATAGAGGTTAAGGTAACAATCAAAAATAGTAGTAAATATGATGGTTATGAGGTTGCACAGCTATATATCCGTGACCATACCGCTACAGCTATTCGCCCAGTAAAAGAGCTAAAACGCTTTGAAAAGGTGTTAATCAAAGCAGGTGAATCGAAAGAGGTTAGCTTTTCGCTCCCTGTAGCCGATTTAGCATTCTATAATGGTGCTCTGGAGTATGTAGTAGAGCCAGGTAAATTCTCTCTTTGGGTTGCTACAGATAGTGCTTCTGGTAGCGCAATTGAGTTATTAGTAAATTAGGGTTAGTAATTTTTCGAAAATTATATTTTGGGGAATTTATAATTTTCAATGTGATTGGGTAGGAAAAAATGTAAAATTGTAATTTATTGCAATTTACATTCCTACCCAATAAGTAGTGCAAAACAATTATTGCCATATTCTTAATAGCACTCTTGGAGCGATATTTTTCACTATTAAATCTCAATATAGAACCACTATATTTTCGATTCAATAGCAAAAAATCTCATCTCCAATAGCAC
>JAWXTR010000045.1:0-22023 GCA_044433365.1 Rikenellaceae bacterium | reverse complement strand
CGATATTTTTCACTATTAAATCTCAATATAGAACCACTATATTTTCGATTCAATAGCAAAAAATCTCATCTCCAATAGCACTATTAAAAATACACCAATAATTATTTTACCCTACTTAAATAGGTTTGATACTCAATTTACAAAAAATATATCGCCTTATTTATATTTAAGCGATAAAAGGTATGATGAATTTAAATGGAATAATCTGCTTGAAAATCCAAATCTCGAAGATTTCCACATGTACACCTACAATCTCGATTCACGCAAAATGGTAATGGTTGGCGATAAGCTAATAATGCCAATAGTTTCGGAGCATATAAAGTGTAATGGATATGAGATTAATAATTCGGAAGGTTTTTGGGAAAATTCCGCCAACTTTATGTCGATAGATGTAAATGAGAGTAGAGCAGAGTCGATTTTTGGTAAATATCCGCCAATTTACTCAAAATCAAATATCCCTATCTTTTCAAACTATAGTTTTGATAAATTTAACGATAGCGATATTATTATATCTTATGCTGCCGACTCTTTGATATATGTTAGAGACGATAGCGGAGAGCTAAAATATAGTTTTGGCTATGATAGTGGAATTATTGATTCAGAATATACACAGACTAAAAGTTTTGATGAGTATCAAGAGAAATATAAAAAAGAGTTGCGCAAAAAATCATATTTTACCTACCTTAAAGCTGTTGGCGACTATGTGATTAGAGGTTATAAAACAAGAGGTGAAAATGGTGGTTACGGATTTCAGATATATAAAGATAATGATTTGATAGGCAAGGTAGATAGCCCAGAGGAGATAATGGTTTTGGGAGCTAGTGGAGGGTATATTTATGCAACTTTACCTGCGGATTTGGAGAATAATAATTTTAGGATAGTAAAGATATGTTTACGAAATTTTTAATTTAGAAAAAACACGCCCAAAGTGCTGGTAAAAATCGTTCGTTTTCACTCACGACTTTGCTACGCTCACAAAAAGCGGAAGAAGTTTTTCAAACCTTTATTGATGTAATTCCGAAAATATTTGTATTTTTAAGGATTTAAATCCAAAAATATTCAATTTTTTGTGTATTACATTCCGAAAAAGTGCTATCTTTGCTATGAATTAAATTTTGTAAGTATGGTTGAAAGGATTGTTAAGGAGATGATATACTCCAAATTAGGCAAAGGCAAAGCGATAATTTTGATGGGTGCTCGTCAGACTGGAAAGACGACACTCCTCAAAGATTTGTTTGCAGGAGATGATGCTCTTTTGTGGCTAAATGGTGATGAGTCAGATGTGCGTGATATGTTTGAAAATATCACATCTACTCGTCTAAAGGCTATAATTGGTCAGAAGAGGATAATCGTTATAGATGAGGCACAACGAATTGAGGATATAGGTCTCAAGCTGAAATTGATAACCGACAATATTCCCGATGTTCAACTTGTAGCTACTGGTAGTTCATCATTCGATCTCGCAAATAGGGTGAACGAACCTTTAACAGGGCGTAAGTGGGAGTACAAGATGTTTCCTATATCATTTGCTGAGATGGTGGCTCATCACGGATTTATAGTTGAGAAACGACTGCTTCCACACCGATTGATATATGGCTACTATCCAGATGTGGTGATGTCGCAAGGTAGTGAAAAGGAGATACTAAAGCAACTATCAGATAGCTATCTATATAAAGATATATTGATGTGGGAGCAGATTAAGAAGCCCGATAAGTTATTGAAGTTGCTGCAAGCGTTAGCATTTCAAGTAGGTTCACAGGTATCTTATAATGAATTAGCTCAACTATGTGGCTTAGACTCAAAGACGGTTGAGAGGTATATAATACTTCTTGAGCAGACTTTTGTGATATTTAGACTTGGTTCATTTAGTCGTAATTTACGTAATGAGTTGAAAAGTAGTAAAAAAATATATTTCTACGACAACGGTATTCGTAACGCTCTAATTGCAAATTTTGCACAAGCAGAGAGTAGAACCGATATGGGTGCTTTATGGGAAAATTTTCTTATCTCGGAGCGTATGAAGAACAATCACTATAATGGTAGGTGGTGTAATAGTTGGTTTTGGAGAACTACTAGGCAGCAAGAAATTGATTACTTAGAGGAGGAGAATGGAGAGATTAGTGCATTTGAGTTTAAGTGGAATGCGAAGACCAAAGCGAAAGTTCCTAATCAGTTTATAGAAGGGTACGGTAGTTCATTTAAAGTTATCAATCCTAGTAATATTGATGAATTTTTACTGATGTAGTATGAATGAAACAACTGAAATACAACTTTAAAAAAGTAGATATGAGTAAAAGATATAAAATAAATGGTTTATTGCTTCTGTTTTGTTGTTTTATAATGTTTTCGTGTAATAATGATACCGAAAAAGAGATAGAAACAATTGAGGTTGACATTAAAGGGTTGACCGATATTGTTGTTGATAAAGATTGTAAAGATTTTTTGATAATACCGCTCGATGATGTTGCCGATCCTATAGCTGCTCAGAATGTGCGTTTGTATGGCGATAAAATTATCGTTAAATCTATGGATTGTATCTTAATATATTCGGTAAATGGAGATTATATAGGTAAAATTGATAAAAAGGGGCATGCTCGTAGTGAATATTTGACAATATTTGATTATCTGTATGTAGATGATGTGATATATATTAACGATTTTCAATCGAGTAAAATAATATCGTATAATTTGCAGGGTGAATACCTAAACAGTTACTCTTATTTAGAGAATGAGTTTAAATATGATAAATTATTTAAATTGGATAGTAATCTATTCGTAGCAGTGAATAGTTGGAACGGAACGCCGGGAATTACAACTCCGATGTTTAGCTTTATAAATAATACGTTTAAGGTTGTTAATATGGATAGCACGCTTACTCGAACAAATGGAATGTTGATGATTAATAGTTTTAGTCGATATAAAGATATTTCACTCTATTGGATGTATGCCGATAATTCGATATATCAGATAGATGGCAACCATAATGTGAGTGTGAGATATAAAGTAGATTTTGGCAAATATGGTATTCCTGATGCTATTTTGAAAGAGCCAAATAGCGAACTATTTTTCGATTATATTACTGAAAATATAAGTCAAATAGCTTTTAGTATAGATAACATATATGAACAGGAAGATGTAGTAATGTTTACTTTTGCTTATAATAAAAATCGTTGCTACTCTATTTATGGTAAGTCTAGTAAGCAAAGTAAGCTATTTACAGCCTCTTTTTCAGATTTTGAATATACGAAAGTATCTGATTTCTATAGATATAAAAACTCTTGGATTTCTCTTTGGCAAAAAGGGGATAGAACCTATTTGGCTTATTGTAAAGGGAACTTCTAAAATTTGGCTTTCGGAGCTTTTCCATTTTAAGACTTCATCTTTGAATTTTGCAAATAAAGGCGGTAGGAGCCACTACAGCCTATATTCGCAAAATCCAAATCTAAAGCCTTAAAAAGAAAAATCTCTCAAAATCCAGAATTTAGAACTCCCCTAAATTATAAAATTAATAATAACAATTATGAAACGACTACTAATTCTTTATATTATCACTATGTTTTGTAGCTGTAGTAGCTCTACAACTCAGCCTACAATCTACACATTAAAGATTGATAAACATTACGATACTTTACCTGATTCATCTTATGTTAAGTCGGTAAAATGTATGCAGTTTTATAACGATAATCTCTATATCCTTGATGCTGAGCAGCAAAAAATATTGGAAATAAGTGAAAATTTCGATAAGGTGAAAACTATTGCTAGGGGTGGAAGGGCAGCTAATGAGATAATGTTTGCCAATAGTTTCTATCTGCACAGTGACACTATGTTTGTTTTAGATGGTGATAGGATAAAATATTATAATAGTGATGGATATCTTTCCTATAAACCTATAGATAGTGATATAATGTTAAGGTATAATCGTTTTGCAGCGGATGCCGACTATTTTTATTTGCCTTACAAATCTAAAGAGCACACTTTTTGTCTGCTTCCTAAAGAGGGTAGTGGTGAGGTTGCTTTATATGGCTCTTTAGAGAGTCTAGATACAGAGAAGAAAACTTTATTACGAAATCCTAGGGCACTATTTCAAAATGAGAAGTATATCGTGACTATGGCTAATGTGTTTGCCTATTTTGAATATTTTGATAGAGATAGTAAGCAGATGTTAGGACGTTTCGATTTCTCACAGCTTGATTTTATGAGAGATAATCTAAACTTTATAGAGTCTAAACCAGACAAAGAAAACTCTTATTATGTTTTGGTCGAAGATTCATATATGATTGGCAACAATCTTTTTGCTTTATGCAGTACATTTCAAGGTGGCTATCGCTCCAAGAGTGCTATTAAGAATATGGCAATAATTGTTTTACACTACTTAAATATTACTCTTCGATATGTGTAAATGATAATTATATCATTGCTTTTAATGCCAACTCTTTAGCTGTTGAATATTTTAAAATTTCTATGAATAACGGCTCATTCTCAAAATCTGTTGTTAAGAATTTAAATTGATGGCTTGACAGTAAAGACGTTGGGTCCAACGTCTATAACCGCACCAAGGTAGAGACGTTGTGTACAACGTCTGTAATCGAACCAAGGTAATCGCACTAAGGTAGAGACGTAGCCCTGCTACGTCTGGGTTTGGATTTGGCTTGGCAAATTCAATTTTGTTTGCTTTGTTAATTTGATTTATTGTTGCTTGGTAAGCTCATTTTGCTTTGCAAAATTCGATTTTAGACGTAGCAGGGCTACGTCTCTACTGCTGAGTGCAGTTATCTTGGTACGATTACAGACGTTAGACCTAACGTCTCTACGGAGTTCGGTAAAAGTATTTTACAACTGTTATAAACACTTTTAAGAATTATTACGATAGAATTTTAACTTATTTTTTCGCTGGATTCTCTAATAAAAATTGAAACGGTCATCTCAAGCAGACGAGACGACCGTTTCTCCGAAAAATGTAAACTAAACTAAATATATGAGATGGTGTTACTTTTTTTCAGTTTTTAAAACTCTCTAAATTTACTAAAACTATTACGTATGGTTTGAAAAGTGAGTTTAGAGAGTTTTGAGAAATTTGGGGAGTTAGAAAAACATCATTATTAAAACTCCCCAGAAACAAATTCTAAAAAATATTCATAAAAATTACCAGAAACTACTAGTTGTATGGAGTTTCACCATGTTCGTAGATATCAAGACCCTCTTCTTCGATACGAGCTTCAACACGTAGACCGTGAGTTTTGTCGATTACTTTAAATAGGATATAACCAGCTACACCAGCCCAAAGTGCTACTACAACTGCACCGAATATTTGTGCTCCGAAGAATCCGAAACCGCCTCCGTAGAAAGTACCACCGTCGACTGCAAGTAGACCTGTAAAGATTGTTCCTAAGAAACCACATACGCCATGTACTGAAGATGCACCTACTGGGTCGTCGATTTTAAGTTTTTGTTCGATGATTTCAACAGCGAATACCATTACTATACCGCAAATTAGACCGATAAATGCTGCACCCATTGGAGAAACTAAGTCGCAACCTGCTGTAATACCAACTAAACCTGCAAGTACACCATTTAAAGTTAATGAAAGAGATGGTTTTTTGTATTTAAACCATGATAGGAATAGAGCAGCGATACCACCAAGTGCAGCAGCAAGGTTTGTTGTTAAGAATACGTGAGATATTGCGTTGCTGTTTTCTGAACCAGAAGCTGCAAGTTGTGAACCAGGGTTGAAACCAAACCAACCGAACCAAAGGATGAATACACCAAGGCTAGCAAGCGTTAAGTTGTGACCAGGGATAGCTTTAGTTTTACCATCTGCGCTATATTTACCAATACGTGGACCTAAGATTTTAGCACCAACTAGAGCAAGAACACCACCAACAAGGTGAACAATTGTAGAGCCTGCAAAGTCGTGGAAATCAAATCCGAAAGTATTCATCATAAAGCTATTTTCTTCGCCGCTCATTAACCAGCCGCCACCCCAAGTCCAGTGACCTGATACTGGGTAGATAAGTACAGAAATTGCGATAGAGTAGATAAGATATGATGAGAATTTTGTACGTTCAGCCATTGCACCCGATACGATAGTCGCACTTGTTGCACAGAAAACGGTTTGGAAAATCAAAAAGCCCTCAACTGGAAGATCGTGTGAAAAGAAATCAGTGCTAAAGAAGTTTGGCATACCACAGAAACCACCTGTACCAAACATAATTCCAAAACCTACAAACCAAAACAGGAATGAACCGAATGAAAAGTCAACAAGGTTTTTCATAAGGATATTTGCAGCATTTTTAGAACGGGTAAAACCTGCTTCAACTAGGGCAAAACCTGGTTGCATAAAGAAAACTAACATTGCTGCGAGCAGCATCCAGACAGTATCTAACGATAGTGCTAAATCTGTAATTGTCATTGTATCCATGATATTTCTATTATTTTAATATTAAAAAATATTGTCGTTTATAACTGTAATATTGTTGTGTTGAGTTTTTGAGCTAACTTATAACCCTACGACTCTTTTTCAGCATTGAAAAGTGCAGTATCACCTCTTTCACCTGTGCGGATACGGATTGTGTCTTCAACAGGAATCACAAAAATACGTCCATCACCAATTTCGCCTGTATGTGCAGCATTTAGAATAGCTTTTACTGTTTTTTCAGCATTAACATCTCTAACAACTACCGATACTAATGTACGCTCAATATAGCTAGTGTCGTAGATTACACCACGATAGATACGACCTTGACGAGATTTACCTACACCACGAACTTCGTAGTATGAAAACCATTCGATGTCGGCTTCAAGTAGAGCCTCTTTTACCTCTTCAAACTTTGTTTTGCGGATAATCGCTTCAATTTTTTTCATAATTTTTGTTTTTTTCAATTATCTAATTGAGCTTATGTGTTAGAACCCTAATTCTAATCTTATAAGCAGTCTACATTTTATAACTTCGATTGTGATGCTTAGATAAAATCAATTACTTAAACATCTATTTTGTTGATAGTATCTCTCTATAGGATTATAGAAGAGAGATACCAGCTACGAAGTAGCAATTTTTTTGATTTGGTGCTAAAATGATTTGTGTAAAGATTGGAAGAGAGAACTTTTCAGTAATTTTAATCTCTTTCGCTGCATTTACAGATACTGTTGTTAAACCTAAACCTGTTGTACCGCTTCTATGATACATGCTCTCCCAAGGTGATACACTAACCGATGGTGTAACCTCTACGCCAGCAACTGTAAAAGGGTAAGAAGCCTCAATAAATGTTGAATACATTTGGTCGCCATCAGCATTTTTATCAGGACCTGAAATCATCGTGCTCCAAGAAAGACTAAGTGGAAAATTTTCACTAATTGTAACCCCTACACTTGCCTCTAAAAGGTGAGCATTTAGATAAGTCTCGCTCATTCCTGTCCACCAATAGTCGTTTAAACCAATTGAAAAATTTCCGATGCTATAACTAGCCGAAAAGTCCATTTCTTGGTAAGAATTTGATAAATCTACCGAACCCCAACCGCTCAGTGAGAAGTCGCCAATTGCTAATCCCATACCTGGCTGAACCGATGTTCCTGCACAATAAGTGCCACGCCAAATGTAGCTACTGACAATGTCAATTGATGGATCTACTGTAACAGTTTGCGCTTTTACTGCGTTAAAACTACATACTGATACTAAACAAGTTAATGCTAATTTAATTAAATTCTTTTTCATTTTAGAATCTCCTTTTCTTTACGAATTTAGCCTTTCACGTGAGGTGCTAAATTCTAAATTAATTACTTGTTGCAGCTGTAACTTTAGAGTGTGAATCGTTTTGCTCAAGTAGCAAAAAAGATTCTGTTTTTCTCTGATGCAAAGTAATGCAATAAAGCGTTAAAAAAGGTTAAAAAAAAGGTTTAAAAATTAAAGATTTTTTTTTGCTGTTGTTTTATGTAATCAATTTTTTAAAAAATAGTTTTAATTTAAAACTTTTAGGGCGTAAATTTTAAATGGTTTTTAAGAGGTGAAAAAATGGTACGTTAACATAAAAAAATCGGAACTAACAATTTTTTTTATCTTTTCAACATGGTTTATTTATTTGCTCCATAAATTTAGTTGTAATTTTTTTTAAAAAATATGGCAATTTTTAAGATTATTTTGTGTATGTTTGCTACTGTTTTACTAATGGGAACCTAGAACTCCCGTAACAAAAGATGCAAAGAATTATGAAAAATTTTAAAATTATTCGACCTAATGAAGAGATATTAGTGGAGTTAAACGATAAGGTCGATAATCTAACTAAACCCAAAGGTTCGTTAGGATTGTTAGAATATCTGGCTATTCAAATAGGATTAGTGCAACAAACTTTATCACCTAACCTAAAAAATCCACATCATATTGTATTTGCTGCCGACCATGGAGTAGTGGTAGAAAATGTGAGTCTCTCACCTAAAGAGGTAACTCGCCAAATGGTTGCAAATTTCCAAAATGGAGGTGCTGGAGTCAATTTTTTGGCTCGTCAACACTCAATTGCACTCCAAATTGTAGATGCAGGAGTAGACTATGATTTTGGTGATGAGTACGAAAATCTAATTGATATGAAAATTAGAAAATCGACTTCAAACTATCTATATAAGGCTGCAATGAGCACCGAAGAGGCAGATTTGGCAATAGAAAGAGGTGCGCAATGTTGTAAAAATTGTTTCGATAAGGGGTGTAATATTATAAGTTTTGGTGAGATGGGTATCACTAATACATCCTCTTCATCGCTATGGATGTCGCTACTTACAGGAATTGATTTAAAAGAGTGCGTAGGAGCAGGGAGCGACCACTCTGGTGAAATAATAGCTCATAAATATGATGTTTTATCTCGTGCCGAAGCAAATTATAGTGGCGATGGTTCTGCTTTTGATGTAATGCGATATTTTGGTGGTTTTGAAATGGTTATGACTGTTGGGTCGATGTTGGAGGCTGCTCGGTTGGGTATGGTTGTCGTAGTAGATGGCTTTATAATGACTGCTTGTGCGTTGGTTGCTTCGAAATTGGATGATAACTTCTTAAATTATGCCATATTTGGACATCAAGGCGACGAGGTAGGTCATAAACTATTATTAGAATATCTCAAAGCAAAACCGATACTTCATCTTTCTCTTCGTCTAGGCGAGGGTACAGGTGCTCTGTGTGCCTATCCTATAATAGAGTCGTCGGTTAGGATGATTAATGAGATGGGTTCGTTTAAAACGGTCGAGGTAGTTAAATATTTTTAGAACTTCCCTTTAAAAAATTGTAAATTATGGAGTTGATTGCAATACGACATGGAGAAACTGTTGCCAATGTAGCTCGAATTTGTCAAGGTCAGACGCAAGGCAAACTGACAGAAAGAGGGCAGAATCAAGCTATAGTGTGCGGTGAGAAGTTAAGTAGTGAAACTTTTGACGTAATATATTGTAGCGATTTGGAAAGAGCAGTTAAAACCACTGAACTTATTTTTGGTTGTGAAAACTTAGATACATTCATTAAAGATAGTCGCCTAAGAGAGCGATATTTTGGAGAGTTTCAAGATAAAGAGCTTGTCGGAGGATTTGACTACTGCAAAGATATTGAAGGAGTGGAGTCTATGGCTGATATGTACGAACGTGTAAGAGAGTTTTTAGAGGAGATTAAGGGAAAACATATTGGTAAAAAGGTTGTTGTGGTGTCACACGGAATTACAATTCGTGTAATTACATCCATAATTAGTGGTAAATCTATATACGATATAGACCGCCCCGACAACTGTTCGATTGCAAGGTTTATATTGTAACGTTTAATAATTATGGCAAAAATAGTATATGTAACAGGTGGTCAACGTTCAGGCAAAAGTAGTTTTGCTCAGCAAATGGTCGAAAATTTAAGCGAAAATCCACTCTATTTAGCAACTGCTAGATGTTGGGATAGTGAGTTTGAAAAGCGAATAGAGCGACATAAAGCTGATAGGGGTGAAAAATGGACAAACGTTGAAAAAGAGAAAAATCTGAGTGAGCTAAATCTTGAGGGTAGAGTAGTGTTGATGGATTGTGTGACACTCTGGATTACTAATATCTATTGTGACAACAATTTTGATGCTGAAAAGAGCCTAAAAGAGGCAAAGGCTGATTGGGCGGAGTTTATAAAGCAAGATTTTACGCTAGTAGTGGTAAGTAATGAGATAGGGATGGGTGTAATTCCAGCCGATAGCTCCACACGTGCGTTTGTAGATATGCAAGGGTGGTTAAATCAGTATATAGCCTCTACAGCCGACGAAGTTTATGCTATGTTTTCGGGTATTTCGGTAAAAATTAAATAGATACTTTTATGATAAAACGAGAAATTAACCTTATTTTCAACGCTTTCTTATATTATAGTCGTATAAAAGTGCCGAAAAATATAACTTGTAATGATGAGACCTTAAGCCGCTCCCTTCGCTACTTTCCATTGGTAGGGATGGTGGTTGGGGTTATTGGTGCACTAATATATTATTGTAGTAGTTTAGGTTTTTCGCATAATATCTCGGTGATAATGGCTATTATTTCGATGGTTTTATCGACAGGTGCACTACATGAAGATGGTCTAGCCGATTTTTGCGATGGTTTTGGAGGAGGATACACCAAAGAGGCTATTTTAAGAATTATGAAAGATAGCTTTATTGGTGCTTATGGTGTAATATCGCTAATTTTAATGTTTATACTAAAATTCTCGTTTCTTACTCAACTACCTATTGGGCAATTTATTCCACTACTAATTTTAGCGCAAGGCTCTAGTCGTTTTTTTTCGGTCTTAATGGTACGTCTATCTACCTACTCTCGCAAAGAGAAGGCAAAGGCGCAACATTCAGCACTTGGAATCTCAAACGGTGGAGTAATTTTAGGATTTTTAATAGCTTTTGCGCCGCTTTTTATCTATAATTGGAGGTTGGCTATAGCTTATCTTATAGTGGTGTTTCCTCTATTTTTTATCTTTAAATATTATATTGAGAAGCAAATTGGAGGTTATACAGGCGATATTTTAGGAGCTATGCAGCAATTTTCTGAGCTTATTTTTTATGGAGTTGCTCTGGCATTGTTAAATATAGTATAAAAAATGAAAATAATTCTTGTAAGACACACGAAACCTAATATAGATAGCTCATTATGTTATGGTCAGAGCGATTTGGAGTTAGATAGTGGGTTTGAAAAGGTAGATTTACTTACTGTACTAGCAAAATTTAGCACGATGGACGATACTCAATTATCAAAAATAGGTAAAATATATAGCTCACCCTTAAAACGTTGTAAAACGTTGGCTGGAAAAGTTGCCGATAGTTTGCAATTAAGTCAGGTGGAGTGTGATAATAGGTTAATGGAACGGAATTATGGACTATGGGAGTTAAAACGATGGACAGAAGATATTTATAACTCAGATTTTGGCAAAAAGTGGTTTGATAACTATCTTGAATTAGCACCGCCAGAGGGTGAATCGTTTTTTGATTTATGTAGGCGTGCCGACTCTTTTATAAGAGAACTTAAAACTGACCTTAGAGGTGAATGTGTAATAATTGTTACACACTCTGGCTTTATTTCAGCCTTTTTGGTTGCAGCCAAAATGTGTAGAGTAGAGCAGTTAAAGAATTTAAAGATAGAATATGGTGAAGTTATAGAGGTTGAAATTTAATGAACTTCTTGACTCAACTTTAGGGAACTTCTAAAAATTGGATTTTAACGCTTTTTCATTTTGAGGCTTCATCTTTGAATTTTACAAAATGCACCGTAGGCACCGCTACGCCCACATTTTGCAAAATCCAAATCTAAAACCTCAAAATAAAAAATCGAATAAAACCAATTATTAGAACTCCCCTTTAAAGATAAAAATAGATGATTAACGGACACGGAAATAATATATATCAATATAAAAAAGGGAAGATAAAGATAGATTTTAGTTCAAATATTGCCTTTAATAACCATAGTGACACGGTTTTAGGCTATATTTCTAACTTTATGTCGGTTTTGAAAAATTATCCCGACCCAAACACTGTAAAATTGTGTGGAAAAATTGGACGGCACCATAACGTAAAATCGGATAATATTTTGGTGGTTAATGGTTCGGCAGAGGGTTTCTATTTGGTGGCTCATTATATTGCTCGGAGTGTAAATAAAATGGCTAAAAGCTTGATATTTATCCCTTCATTTGCTGAGTATGAAGATAGCTGCTTGCTTTTTGAACATAATATTGCTTTTAAAAATATTGCTGAATTTGAAGATGCCGATTTTTCTCAATTTGATAGTTGTTGGCTAGGGCTTCCAAACAATCCTGATGGATATAGGGTTGAAAGCGATAAAATTATCGAGAATTGCATAAATTATCCCAACTGTATCTTTGTTGTGGATATGGCTTATAACGACCTTTGCGAGGATGCTCGATATAATGCAGCTTTAACAGCAGGAGAGATAAAAAATCTGATAATTTTAAGCTCTCTTACCAAATCTTTTGGTATTCCCGGGTTGCGCTTAGGCTATATTATTGGTGAAAATTCAATAATCGAAAAATTGAGTAATATGCGCCCTCCGTGGAGTGTAAACGCACTTTCGATTGTTGCTGGGGAGTTTATTATGGATAATTATATTGAGTTAGAGCTTGATAAAAATGAGCTTCTTGGTGAATCACGGTTTTTACAGTGTGAAATTTCGAAGATTGATGGATTTAGAGTTAAAAAATCGCCAAGCAACTTTTTTTTATGCGAAATTTTAGGAAAAAGTGATGTCAAAGAGCTTAAAAACTATCTAATTGAAGAGCATGGAATATTAGTTAGAGATTGTTCAAACTTTCGCTCTCTTAGTAGTAAATATTTTCGTATAGCAGCTCAAAACCACACAAGTAACCGACAACTAATAGAAGCTTTAAAAATGTTTTCGAATCGTTTACAATAAACGTATCAATCAACTATTAAAAATTTACCTATTATCATTAAACTAAATGAACTACATATTAATCTCTTTAATTATAGCAGTGTCGCTTGATACAATTCTAGGTGATCCCTACAAAATACCTCACCCAATTCGACTTTTTGGTAATTTGATTAGTTTTTTCGAAAGTCGATTAAACTTAGGCGATAAACGTAAGTTTAAAGGGGCTGTAATGTGGTTAGTTTTACTATCTTCGACCTTTGGTTTCTTCTATTTTGCAGATTATATGCTCTCAAGTTATCCTATAATTCACACAATTTGGATTGGTATATTCACCTATTTTGGATTAAGTAATCGATGTTTGATTGAAGAGGGAATAAAGGTGGAAAAAAAGGCTCAAACTGGTGATGTTGTGGCTGCACGTAAGCAACTTAGTATGATTGTGGGGCGTGATACCGATAAATTGTCACTATCGCAAATTCGTAGTTCGGTTATAGAGACACTCTCCGAAAATCTGAGCGATGGGGTAGTGGCACCACTGTTTTTTTGGGCTATTGGCGGTGTGCCGCTAATGATGTGTTATAAGATGATTAATACGCTTGATTCGATGGTCGGTTATAAAAATGATAAATATCTTAAATTTGGGTTCGTTTCGGCTAAAATGGATGATATTGCCAATTATATTCCTGCTCGTATTACTGCTTTGTTAATGGTACTGGTTACATTAAGCAGGCGAGGGTTTAAGTTTATTTTTAAATATGGAAATTCGCACTCTAGCCCAAATTCTGGTTATCCAGAGTCGGCAATTGCTGGAATATTAGATTGTAGGTTGGGAGGTGCTAACTATTATTTTGGTAAAGAGGTGATAAAACCTTATATTGGTGAAAATCCTCGAGAGCTACAACATAATGATATCATAAAATGCTGCTGTGTAAATGGAGGTGTTGCGCTAGTGTGTTATCTAATGCTCGCTGCGCTACTATATTTGGGTTTAATTTAAGGGAGTTTCTTTAGGGAACTTCTAAAAATTGGATTTTAACGCTTTCCTATTTTGAGGCTTCATCTTTGAATTTTACAAAATGCACCGTAGTCACCGCTACGCCCACATTTTGCAAAATCCAAACCTAAAACCTAAAAATAAAAAATCGAATAAAACCGAGGTGGAGAACTCCCCTTTAATATTTAATTGTATGTCAAGAGAGTTAAAAGGGATTGCTATAATCCTTGTAGTCTATCTCGTAGGCGAGATAATTGCAAAATTGCTTAGCGGATATATGCCAGGCAATGTAATTGGAATGTTGCTGCTTTTTATTCTTCTTCAATGCAAAGTTGTAAAGGAAGAGGATATAAAAGGGGTATGTAATTTTATTTTGTCAAATATGATGCTGCTTTTTGTGCCAGTAACAGTTGGTATAATGTCGAGTTATGATATAATTAAGGGTAGTTGGCTTGCGACAATCGCAACTTTAGTACTTTCAGCTATCATAGTATTAGTAACTGTTGGACGTGTACAACAATATTTTGGACGAAAATGGAGACAATAATAGAGACAATAATGGAGACAATAGCACAATTTTTTAGAGAGATACTATCATCTCAAATTTTCTTACTTACTCTTACCGTTTTGGTCTATTATGGTGCGCAGATACTATATAAAAAATGGCAATTTTTTTGGTTAAATCCTGTATTGCTTGCCGCTTTAGTAATTGTTTTGATTTTAAATGCTACACAAATCGATTATCAACTATACTATCAATCTAATGAGATAATTAACTTCCTGCTACGTATATCGGTAATACCTCTTAGTTATCTACTTCACAAAAATATAAAACGAATCAACCGATATAAGCTCTCGATAGTCTGTTCTACATTTATTGGTAGCATAGTTGGGGTTTTAAGTGTTATTTTATTAGCAAAACTGTTTGGTTTAGACCTATCTCTGATATATTCGCTTGAACCAAAATCAATTACAACACCTATAGCAATAACGTTAAGTAAAAATATTGGTGGAATGCCAGCAGTTACCACTTTTGCAGTTGCTATAGCAGGTGTTTTTGGAAATGCAGTAGGACCGCAGGTTCTGAAATTTTTTGGAGTAAAAGATTCTATGGCTATGGGTCTAGCTCTAGGCTCCTCTTCTCACGCTATCGGTACAGCACGAGCAATGGAGCTGGGTGCACTAGAGGGAGCAGTAAGCGGCGCAGCTATCGGTCTTATGGGGCTTTTTACCACACTAACTTTACCGCTTATTAATTGGCTGTTGCTTTAGGTAACGTCTCAAGCAAATCCGCAAAAGGGGTTTGCGGGTCACTATCAGAATCTGTTGTTATAAATTAAAATTTGTGGCTCGGCTGTAGAGACGTAGCCCTGCTACGTCTGGGTTTGGATTTGGCTTGGCAAATTTTTTGTGAATTTGATTTATTGTTGCTTGGTAAGCTCATTTTGCTTTGCAAAATTCGATTTTAGACGTAGCAGGGCTACGTCTCTACTGCTGAGTGCGATTACAGACGTTAGACCCAACGTCTCTACCTTGGGGCGGCTATCTTGGTTCGATTTCAGACATCGTCTTAGGGGTGTTAAATCTTTAACGTTTTTCTTTTATCGAATTGAAAAATTGCTTGTTTAATGGGGATGGCAACATATTTTGAGAATGAGTCGGATTTGCGAATTTGCCTGAATTTTCCGTAAAAAAAGGACAAGGATTACTCCCTGCCCCTAATGTTTTCACAACGGAATAATCCTTATTGCGATTTGTTATTTTTTCTGTAGTACAAAAGTATAAATAATTATTAATATTTCCAAATTTTTTATTAAATTTGTTGTTAAATTAATAATTACAATTACTAAAAAACAGAGAAATGAGACAGATATTAGGATTAGATTTAGGTGTAGGGAGCATTGGTTGGGCAATTATAAAAGAGGCTGAAAATGAGAGTGAAGAGTCGGATATTATCAGAATGGGAGCGAAAATATGCTCTTTAACAACTGAGGAAATTAAGAACTTTGAAAGCGGAAAAAGCATTACAATTAATGGTGAAAGAACTGCTGCTCGCTCGGCTCGTCGCAACCTCCAGCGATATAAATTAAGACGTGCAGAGTTAATTTCTATATTAAAAAATGAAAAAATTATAGAAGAAACTCAGAATTTATTAGAGGAAGGTAATTTTTCTACTTTTGAGACTTATCGTTTGCGAGCAAAAGCGGCTCGTGAGATGATTTCGCTAAGTGAGTTCGCTCGTGTACTACTGATGATTAATAAAAAACGAGGCTATAAAAGCTCTCGAAAGGTAAAAGGCGGTGAGGATGGAGCGTTGATAAATGAAATATCTATTGCTGAAAAACTATATAACGAAAATTTAACGCCAGCCCAATATGTTTGTCATGAGGTTTTTGACAAAGGGAAAAGCTATATCCCTGCTTTCTACGCTTCAGACTTAAAGGCGGAATTGAATAAGATTTGGGAATATCAAACACTATTTTACCCCGAAATTTTAACTGTCCAATTGAAAGAAAAGATTACGGGAAAGAGCAGCAAACAGGTAGCAAAAATATTTTTAGCCGATAAAGGGGTTTTTCTATCGGAAAACAAGGGAAAAGAGCGTAAACGCATAGAGTTTAGGCTAAGAAATGATGCCCTGCATCAACAGATTGAGATAGAACAGATTGCAACTATAATAAGCTCACTGAGTGGTGAAATAGGCAATGCTAGTGGCTACTTAGGAGCAATAAGCGATAATAGTAAAATACTAATTACAAGCAAATTGACTATCGGTGAATATCTTATGTCGCAACTAGAACAATTCCCAAATAAAAGCCTAAAAAACGTTATATTTTATCGTCAAGATTACCTTAATGAATTTGAAACAATATGGGAGGAGCAGGCAAAATATCACAAAGAGCTAACCCCAAAGCTAAAATCAGAAATTAGAGATGTTGTAATCTTCTACCAAAGAGCATTAAAGAGCCAAAAAGGATTACTCTCTTACTGTGAGTTTGAAAGCGAAGAGATTAAAGTAAAAGTGGATGGTAAGCTAAAAAGAAAAAGAAAAGGGTTGAAAGTTGCGCCAAAATCATCGCCAATATTTCAAGAGTTTAAGGTGTGGCAAGTTATCAATAATTTAAAGATAACTGATAAAGAAACCAACAAAATAATCGAAATTAGCGATGAAGATAAAGCAAAGATATATAAGGTATTGGTATTTCATGATAAAATTAAAGGTACAGATATTATAAAACTACTTTTTGGGAAACCTAAACTGTATGATATAAATTTTAAAGAGGTTGAGGGAAATCGTACTTTAGCAGCCTTTTTTAAAGCCTGTTGCGATATTATTACAGTTAATGGAATGGATCCATCGGCAATATCTGCATTAAATTCAGATGATGCGTTGAAAAATATTGACAAAATTTTCGAAGTTTTAGGGATTAATAGCGATATTTTAAGGTTCGACTCTCAACTCCAAGGTGTGGAATTAGAAAAGCAGCTATCGTTTAAATTATGGCATCTTCTATATTCTTTTGAAGAGGAGGTTTCAAAACGTGGTATTGAGCCTTTAGTAGAAAAGATACAATCTCTTTGTAGTTGTGGTGAAACAGAGGCAAAAATATTGGCATCTATCTCGCTGCAAGACGACTATGGAAGTCTTTGCAGCAAGGCAATGCGCAAAATTCTACCTTTTTTACATGCTGGACATGAGTATAGCGAGGCGTGTAACTTTGCAGGCTATCGACATTCAAAAAAATCGTTAACAGTAGAGGAAATTAAAGAAAAAGTGTTGGTAGATAAGTTAGAAAATCTTCCAAAAAATTCTTTACGAAATCCAGTCGTCGAAAAGGTGCTTAACCAGATGATTAATGTGGTAAATGAGTGTAGCGCAAAATATGGTAAACCCGATGAAATCAGAATTGAGCTAGCTAGAGAGCTTAAAAATAGTGCAGCCGACAGAAAATCTATCTCAGAGGGCATAGCCTCTGCAACAAAAGAGAATGAAAGGTTAAAAGAGGTGATAAAGAAAAAATTTGGTTTTACTCATGTATCTCGCACCGATATTGTTCGCTATAAACTCTATCTGGAGCTTGAACCAAATGGTTTTAAAACCTTATATTCTGATAGTTATATTCCAGAGGATAAGATATTTGACGACACATTTGAAATAGAGCATATAATTCCACGTTCACGACTTTTCGACGACTCATTTTCAAATAAAACTCTCGAAACCCATAATGCAAATCAAGATAAGGGCAGTGAGACCGCCCTCGATTTTGTGGCTAGAAGATATGGAGATGAGGAGCTTGAGCGATATAAAATTAAAGTTAGTTCTTTGCCTCTTTCAAATGCAAAAAAGAAAAAATTGTTGATGAGAGGAGAGGAAATACCAGATGGTTTTATTAACCGTGACCTAAAAGATACTCAATATATTGCTAAAAAGGCAAAGGAGATATTAGAAAGCTATGTACGCTATGTAGTCTCTACAACTGGCTCTATCACCGACAAACTTCGTCAAGATTGGCAGTTAATAGACGTAATGCAAGAGCTTAGTTGGGATAAATATGATATATTAGCTCTTACAAGCGTTACAAAAGATAGAAAAGGCAATACAGTAAGACATATTGAAAATTGGACAAAACGAAGCGACCATCGCCACCACGCTATGGATGCCTTAACTGTGGCTTTTACTAAGCTATCTTTTATTAACTACCTAAATCGCATGAATAGTATAGGCGAAAAACCCAAGGATGTAAAAGGTCGTAATGTATTTGCCCCACCAATTCCGCTAGATGAGTTTAGAGCAAAAGCTAAACACCATCTTGAGATGATTTTAATATCTATACAGTCGAGAAGTAAGGTGACTACGACCAATAAAAATAGAACCAAAACAAGAAGTGGAAAAAAATATAATGTTCAAGATACTTTAACCCCTCGTGGTTCGCTGCATAACGAGACTATCTATGGGCGAATTGTTCGACCAGTGCCGTCTATTATGAAAATTAATGGAAAGACCACCTACGAGCAGATTGAAAGGGTGACAAAGCCGCAATATCGCACGCTTCTAAAAGAGCGATTAGACAAATTTGGAGGAGATTCTAAAAAAGCATTCGCAGGAAAAAATAGTTTAGCCAAAAATCCTATTTGGTTGGACGATAACCAAACCATGGCGATGGAAGATAGTGTAAAGATTGTAACTTTCAACGAAATATTCACCATTAGAAAACCTGTTACAAAAGATTTAAATATTGAAAAAGTAATAGATAATAAGCTCCGTAACCTGCTTTTAGCACGATTAGCTGAGTTTGGAGGCGATAAAGATAAAGCCTTTTCAAATCTTGAAGATAATCCTATATGGATAGATGAGGCTAAAGGTGTTAAGCTAAGTAGGGTGACAATAGAGGGGGTATCTACAACTACGCCTCTACATTCAAAGCGAGATATGTATGGCGAAAAAATCTTGGATAGCAATGGTAATACTATTCCTAACGACTATGTGAGTACTTCGGGTAATCATCATGTAGCGATTTTTGTCGATGCAGATGGCAATCTGCAAGAGCATTGTGTCTCATTTTTCGAAACTGTAGCGTTGAAATCACAAGGTTATGATGTAATAGATAGAGAGTATCGCTCGGAGGATGATTGGAAGTTTCTGTTTACTATGAAGCGCAACGAATATTTTGTTTTTCCTAATACAGTTAGCGGTTTCGATCCTAATACAGTTAGCGGTTTCGATCCTAATACGATAGATTTAACAAATCCTGAAAACTGCTCTATTATTAGTCCTAATCTTTATCGGGTTCAAAAACTTGCAACAAAAAACTATTGCTTTAGACACCATTTAGAGACAACTGTCGATGATACAAAAGTATTGAGGGATATAACTTGGAAACGTATTCAAACAGTAAATAATCTAAAAGGAGCAGTAAAAGTAAGAGTAAATAGTATAGGGGATATAGTAGAGGTAGGTGAATATTAGTCTAACATACATCTAAAGGGAACTTCTAAAAATCGAATAAAACCAATTATTAAAACTCCCCTAAAATTTTATAATTATGATTAAGCGAACACTATATTTTGGCAATCCTGCCTACCTTAGTTTAAGTAGTAAGCAGATGGTCGTAAAACTACCAGAGGTGGAAAAGGCAGAAAATATGACTGAAAAGTTAAAATATCAGTCACGACGCACCATCCCAATAGAAGATATTGGGGTGGTGGTACTTGATGATTCGAGGATAACAATTACACAACCTCTAATTGGCGCACTGCTCGAAAATAATACAGCTTTAATCACCTGCAACAAAGAGCGAATGCCTATAGGCTTAATGCTTCCACTCAACCAAAACAGTGTGCAATCTGAGCGATTTAGAGCACAAATTGAGGTATCACAACCGCTAAAAAAACAGATATGGCAGCAAACAATACAATCAAAAATCGAAAATCAAGCAGCAGTATTAAGAGAAAAACGTGGCGTTGAGGTGCGAAATATGTTGGCATGGGTAAAAGATGTACGTAGTGGTGATTCTGAAAATTTGGAGGGTAGAGCAGCTGCCTACTATTGGAAAAATCTATTTCCATCGGTTGCCCACTTTACACGTGGCAGAGACGATATGCCACCTAACAATCTGCTGAATTATGGATATGCCATACTTCGAGCAGTTGTGGCTCGTGCTTTGGTCTCTAGTGGTCTGCTTCCTACTCTTGGGGTTCATCACCATAATAAATATAATGCCTATTGCTTGGCAGATGATATTATGGAGCCTTATCGTCCTTATGTCGACCAGATAGTTATCGATATTGTAGATAGTGGCGAGCCTTACGATGAATTAACCAAAGATTTAAAGGCAAAGTTACTCTCTATTCCTATTACTCAAATTGTAATTGGTGGAAAACGTTCGCCATTAATGGTCGGAGTGGCTCAAACTACCGCTTCGCTTGCTCGATGCTTTGAAGGTGAAGCCCGTAAGGTTGTTTACCCTACTCTGCTATAGGTTGTGATTTGCTATTTTTTCTGTATCTTTGTAATAAGAATCACACTATCAATTTGTTTTCTAAGTTTTTGTTATATGTTGTGATTTGCTATTTTTTCTGTATCTTTGTAATATGAATCACACTATGTATCGACATATGAGATGGCATAGCTGAGTTGTGATTTGCTATTTTTTCTGTATCTTTGTAATATGAATCACACTGATATCACCTAAAACCCCTGCCCCATCTTGGTTGTGATTTGCTATTTTTTCTGTATCTTTGTAATATGAATCACACTTAATGGTGTTCAAACTTTCGTTTTTTGTGCGTTGTGATTTGCTATTTTTTCTGTATCTTTGTAATATGAATCACACTCATGGCACCGTTTGGCAATTTATTAACTTTGTTGTGATTTGCTATTTTTTCTGTATCTTTGTAATATGAATCACACTACTTAAAACATGCAATTAATCCAGCAGCCTGTTGTGATTTGCTATTTTTTCTGTATCTTTGTAATATGAATCACACTTGGCGTTTTTTAAAGGCACTCAAGATGCTAGTTGTGATTTGCTATTTTTTCTGTATCTTTGTAATATGAATCACACTTCAAAAACAAAGGAGTGACACAAGAATTTTGTTGTGATTTGCTATTTTTTCTGTATCTTTGTAATATGAATCGCACTAGAAATCAAAAATATTATAAACAAAGATATGTTGTGATTTGCTATTTTTTCTGTATCTTTGTAATATGAATCACACTGCATTATATATAGCTGCTGCAAGTGTAACGTTGTGATTTGCTATTTTTTCTGTATCTTTGTAATATGAATCACACTGATGTTAGCGATAGTGAAGCCATAGATGTAGTTGTGATTTGCTATTTTTTCTGTATCTTTGTAATATGAATCACACTCACTATTGTGAGTGCGCAAGTGAATAGAACGTTGTGATTTGCTATTTTTTCTGTATCTTTGTAATATGAATCACACTTGCAATATTCCAGCGATTTAAAAATAAACGGTTGTGATTTGCTATTTTTTCTGTATCTTTGTAATATGAATCACACTTTTTTTTATTTTTTTTAGTTAATAAATTGTGTTGTGATTTGCTATTTTTTCTGTATCTTTGTAATATGAATCACACTTTGCTGGAACAAGCCCTATTCAACACAACAGTTGTGATTTGCTATTTTTTCT
>JAWXTR010000044.1:0-22226 GCA_044433365.1 Rikenellaceae bacterium | reverse complement strand
TGAGATTTTTTGCTATTGAATCGAAAATATAGTGGTTCTATATTGAGATTTAATAGTGAAAAATATCGCTCCAAGAGTGCTATTAAGAATATGGCAATAATTGTTTTACACTACTTAAAACAATCAATCTCTCAAAATTAAAATTTAGAACTCCCCTTAAATATCACCACCAATACCTCTAAATTTCTCAATAAAAGCCACAATTTTTTGAAAAACCGTCTGTTTTTTTGTTAAATACTGAGGGTTTAACGGATTCATTCTAGGTAAAATAGAATTTAATTCTGTTCCATTTTCACTTGCATATCTTCGTCCCAGAGAGGTGGAAATATAACGTTTAGCTTCATCATAATTTAACTTTTCGCTTTCTATCAACTCCTGTGCTTCAGTTTTCTGAACCTCACGAGCATAGTCGTAAAATGAGCTTATAATGATAGATTTATCTTGGATTTTATCGAGGTCAGTTAGGTTTATAAAGTCGATAACCAAACTCTCTTTAGCTCTGTTACCTAAACTAGTTTTAATAATGCGGCGAATCTCTTCGATTAGAATACTCTTATCTTTAATTTTTTCATTATTTTCGAAAATCAACTCTATTATATAATCAAGGTCAATCTCCTGCGATTTCAACAGTTCAACCTCAAATACAATATCATCCCAATCTACAGATATTTTTTCGCTATCATCACCTTTTTTTCGCTCTTTAATCCATTCACGAATATCGTTATAAGTAGATTTATAATCTTGTATTGTGCGCTCGGAAAGCAGATTAATATCTTTCATAGCAGAAATATCATCATCGCTCAAGCCATGCTCTTGTTTAAACTTTTCGATAGCTTTAATATCGCCATTATTAATATTTCGAAGCTCTTTAAGTTGTGAAAATTCATCGTAATTCTGTAGTATATTCTCTGCTTTTAAATATTCGCCAAAGAGTTTAGTAAACTCTCGTTTTTCCTGTTCAGAAGTGATGTTAGTAGGGTCGGGGAAACGTCTGCTAAGCTCATCAACAACCTCGATATAACCTCTACGAACTTCACCTGTAATAATATCCTTAAAACCCTCTAAATACTCTTTATAACTTTTTTCAAGAATAACATCTTTGGTATTTTCTTTACCAAATAGCTTAATAGCCTCTTTAGTTGACTCTTCTAGGTTGCGAAAAGTTACGATATTACCAAATGATTTAGTTGAACCAAAAATACGGTTCGTTCGAGAAAATGCCTGTATAAGTCCATGATAGCGTAGGTTTTTATCAACAAAAAGTGTATTTAAGGTTGGTGCATCAAACCCCGTTAGAAACATTCCAACCACAATAACAAGGTCGATTTCTCGGTTTTTCACACGTTTAGCAATATCTTTATAGTAGTTTTGAAACTCGTTACTATCTACACCATAACTTGTGCCAAACATATCGTTATAGTTGGCAATAACACCATTCAAAAACTCTTTTGCACTACTATTCATAGCTGATGGTTCAAAACCCTCATCCAAAATTTCACCTATTGCACTTTGCTGTTCATTTGCAGCATAAGAGAATATCGTAGCTATTTTCAGAGGTTTGTCACTACCCTCTTGCAGACGTTTAAATTCCTCGTAATAATATTTTGCAGCCTCTACACTACTAACTGCAAACATGGCATTAAAACCACTCATATCGACAGCATTTCTATGAGTTTTAATTCTAAAGTTCTTTAAAATATATTGCGAAATTTCGCTTATGCGTGCAGGGTGAAGTAGAGCATTACTATTTTCGGCAGCCGATAGTTTTACCTCATCTTGCTCCGATTCAATATCCTTAAATCGGGGGCGAACATCATTATAATCTACCTTAAATTTCAACACTTTTTCATCTCTTATGGCATTGGTAATCACGTAAGAGTGAAGCTCTGTACCAAATACCGATTGAGTAGTCTCAGAGCCTAATGAATTTTTGGGAAAGATAGGAGTCCCAGTAAATCCAAATTGATAGTAACGCTTAAACTTCTTTTTCAGATTTTTTTGAGCCTCACCAAACTGTGAACGGTGCGCCTCGTCGAAGATAAACACCACCTGCTTTTGATAAATATCTAAGTTTGGTTCGGATTTCATCAAATTATTTAGCTTCTGAATAGTGGTGACAATAATCTTATTATCCTTAGCTTCGCAATTTCGTTTAAGTCCAGCAGTATTATTCGAACCATTAACGCTATCGGGCGAAAATCGTTGATATTCTTTCATTGTTTGGTAGTCTAAATCTTTACGGTCGACCACAAAAAATACCTTATCTATAAAATCAAGCTTAGTGGCAAGTTGTGCAGCTTTAAAACTTGTGAGAGTTTTACCCGAGCCTGTAGTATGCCATATATATCCTCCACCATCATTTGTTGACCACTTTTTAGAGAGAAACGAGCTTCTTATTTTCCATAATATCCTTTCAGTTGCAGCAATTTGATAAGGGCGCATCACTAGCAATGAGTTATTTGTATCAAACACCGAATAGGTTAGAATTGTGTTTAAGAGTGTGTTTTTCTGAAAGAAAGTTGCAGTAAAATCTTTTAGATCATTTATATTTACATTTTTAGAGTCAGCCCAGTTCATAGTGAAGTCGAAGCTATTTTTGTTTCGCTCAATTGTGTTTGCAAAATAACGACTGTCAGTGCCATTTGATATAACAAAAATTTGAAGAAATTTATATAGCGAATTTTTACTATTAAAACTCTCTTTTGAATAGCGATGCACCTGATTAAACGCCTCTCTTATGGCAATTCCTCGCCGTTTAAGCTCAATCTGCACAAACGGCAGACCATTGACGAGAATTGTTACATCATACCTATTTAGATGCTCACCGTGCTGCTCAAACTGCGAAATTACCTGAACTTTATTTCGTGCAATAGACTCTTTATCGACCAAAAAGATATTTTCGATATGCCCATCGTCAAAAGTAAAATCATAGGCGTGTTTATTATGAATTTTATCTGTCTTTTCAACAATATTTTCGCCAGGTTTATCGAGATACTCCTCTACAAACCTACTCCATTCATTATCAGTAAAACGCATAGAGTTAAGATGCTCAATCTGCACCCTAACGTTGTCAAACATATCTTTACTGCTTTTTATATAGCTTGGGTTATCGTAACCAAGTGCCACTAAATCGGCTATAAACTCCCTTTCAAGTGCCTCTTCACTCTGGTAAAATGAAGCCGAATTTTCATCTACTAACCGACTTGTATAGCTATTTAAGACTATAAAGTTGTTTGACTCTAATATTGTTTTATTTAACTCAAAATCCATAATAATTAATCTTAAATTCTTATTTGGGAAATGCTAACAACATATCTCGATAGTATTCATATTGTTTTCTACGCAGTTCAATCTCTTTTGGCAAACCTTCTGTGATTGACGTAGTTAGAGTGTCGAATTTATCTAATATTTTTACTATTTTTTCTTGTTCTTCTGGTGGGGGGATTGGGATGATTATTTTTGCTAAGTCATTAGCAGACACATCAATTACTTTTGTTCCTTTTGCATATCTTTTTTTACACTTCATAAAATGAAGCGTCTGGGTATAATATACGAAAAACTTAGGGTTAACTAATCCTTTTATAATAGTAGCATGTCCACCTGTAACTATATAATCTTCGCCTAACCACGCAACAGATTTACACACATCTTCAAAGTTTTCACTTGTGTTAGTTACTATTACATCATTAGGCAGTACTTTTTTTAGTTTTATTGCTGTATCTGACGAGACAAAGGATTTAGTTTTATTTGCATAAGTACCATAATAGGTGTATATCTGTCCATAGTGAATGCACCCTATACCAGAATCTGTAAAATCTGATTTTGGCAGTCCATTTCCACGAACAAGTGTAGCTATTTCTCCTAAAGGCAGCCATGTAACATCATCACCAAAAGTTAACAACTCCTCACGATAATAATCATACTGTTTCTTACGAGCTGTAAGCTCTGCTGTAAGCTCTGCTGTAAGCTCTGCTGTAAGCTCTGAAAGCGTGTCGAGAATACGAACAATTTCTTTTTGAATTTTTAGCGATTTTTCTGGATTCTCTGGGCAGGGGATTGGGATTTGAAGTTTTTCTTTTAAATTATTAGAACTTAAATTTGGTTGAGCACCTCCTCCTGCTAAATCATAAAAAAAACTAGTTTTAGTTAATAAAAAATGGTATAAATATTTTTTGTTAACTATATTTTCATTAGGTATAAATTTACCAACTCGCTGATTAATATAAGCTTTATTATCACAATTATAATACCCTATCTTGCCAGTTGTAGCACCAGACATAGCAATTAAAACATCACCCTTTCTAACAATATAATTAATTAAATTTATTGTAGAATAATCAGCTAAATCAAAATATTTTACATCTGTTAAATCTACATGTATACCATCAATGTTTGTTATCCTTATTATAGGTTGTCCATGTTCCTTAAATAAATTGCTTTTAAACGCAAATCCATTTTGAAAGGCACAAACCTCACCGAGTGTCGTCCACTCAACCGAAGCACCATCCAACAGTTTTTCTAAATAACTCATACTTCGATTAATTTCTATTGATTTATACTACTATCTTCTATCTCCTTTATGATTAAATCTATATCAGAGCGTAGTAGGTCTATTTTCGCAACCGTATCTTTAATATCGGCATTTAATTTAACAATATCAATCACCTCTCTCGTCTCTTTTGTCTCGACGTAAGAGTTAACTGATAGGTTGTAGTCGTTGTCTTTGATTAGCTGATTATCAATAGTTCTTGCTACATATTCAACATCAGTTTTAGTGTCAAAAATATCGATAATCTTCGCTACATGGCTATCATCCAATATATTATTATTAGTCACCTTTTTATAAAACTCTTCACCGCTTGCGTTAATAAACTGAGTTTTATATTCTTTTTTATTTTTTGCAAGAACCAATATATTTACTGCTATCGATGTTCCATAGAACAGATTTGAGGGAAGTGCGATTACTGTATCTATAAAGTTTTGGTCAATCAAATATTTTCTAATCTTCTGCTCTGCACCGCTACGATAGAAGATGCCTGGATAACATACAATAGCAGCTCTACCATTTGTGGAAAGGTAGTGTAGAGAGTGAAGTACAAAGGCAAAATCGGCTCTCGTCTTTGGTGCAAGCACTCCCGCAGGGGCAAAACGGTCATCGTTTATAAGTGTAGGATCTTCCGAACCTTTCCAACTCACCGAGTAAGGAGGATTTGACACAATAGCATCAAATTTCATATCGTTTAGAAACTCTGGATTTATAAGAGTATCTCCAAGTGCAATATTAAAATGATTGTATCCTATATCGTGCAAAAACATATTCATGCGAGCTAGATTATAGGTGGTGTAATTAACCTCTTGACCAAAAAAACCATCTTGTATGATATGGCTATCAAAATGTTTTTTCGCTTGCAAAAGAAGAGAGCCAGAACCTGCTGCTGGGTCATAAATTTTGTTTACACTCTCTAGCTTGTGCATTGCAAGCTGCGCAATTAGCTTTGAAACAGATTGTGGTGTGAAAAATTCACCACCCGACTTCCCTGCATTTGCTGCATAATTGGAGATAAGAAATTCGTAGGCATCACCAAAAACATCAATATGATTATCTTTAAAACTATCAAACGGTAGCTCAGCTACACCATTTAAGACTGCTGCTAATCTGCTATTTTTTTCATTTACAGAGCTACCTAGTCGAGAACTTGTAATATCAAAATCTGCAAATAATCCTTTTATGTTTCTCTCAGAATCGAAGCCATTAGCCGAATTTTCTATGGCTTCGAAAATATTTTTTAAATCTACATTTAGATTGTTATTAGTTGCAGCACTATTTACAACATTAACAAAAAGCTGACTTGGATAGATAAAATATCCTTTTGATTGTATGGCATGTTCTTTAAATTCTGGTGTGATTACATCATCAGAATAACCGTGATAAAGACCATCATCAAAACTAAAATAGGCTGAAAAATCTTCGCTAATAAAACGATAAAACAGTGTACCCAATACATACTGTTTAAAATCCCATCCATCGACAGTGCCACGCACATCGTTAGCGATTTTCCATATTTGTGCCTGTAGTTGTGCTCTTTGTATTGTGCTTGTCATTGGTGTTTAACTATTTATGTATAAAATTTTACCCACTATGAAAATTAAGTGGGTTATAAGTAGTGTAAAACAATTATTGCCATATTCTTAATAGCACTCTTGGAGCGATATTTTTCACTATTAAATCTCAATATAGAACCACTATATTTTCGATTCAATAGCAAAAAATCTCATCTCCAATAGCACTTTTAAAAATACACCAATAATTATTTTACCCTACTTAAAACACAACAAAGATATAAATTTTTAGTAATATCATTTATAAAAAAGCCTATTTTAGTGAAAATTTTAAATCTTTTAAGAATTTTTATTAAAAATGCCAACAAAGGAGTTTAACCATTTATTTTATTCTATTTTTAGAATTTCTCTTTATCTTTATCCATCTCAAACCTCTTCTAATTCAGAGCAAAGCCAACATACCAAGCAGAAAATTCTCTTTGGTTGCTGTCGGTTAGGATTGCTTTGAAGGTGTGATTGCCTTTTGGGAGTTTTACATCTTTAAACGATATGGATTGCTTGGATAGATCGGGGTTTTTGACTGTAGCTAACACTTTGTTGTCGAGCATAAGTTTGACCTCTACAATGTTTGATAGACCTTTATACTCTACATAATCGCTACCATTTGGGATGTAACGTCCTTTGGGTGCTGTAGCGTTAATTGCTAAACCCGATTCTGGTGCCCAGCGGTATAAATCTATATCAAAACTATCACTTTTCTCTACGCTTATAGCCCAATAGCCTGTTTTTGAGGGGTAGGTATCAGAGCGAACTAAATCTTGATTCCATACATTTTTGTTATTATCATCATCGTGTAGATCCATGCTAGTAATCTCAACTTTTTCCTCACTTGGAGCCACTACAGGGATATAGCTAAGCTCGTTTTCACGCTCAGATGCTAATTCCCACCACTTTTCATATTCTGCTTGCAGCTGGGCAACAACAGTAGGATATTGCGCTGAAATATCTTTTTGTTGACGGCGGTCGGCTTTAAGGTGATAGAGCTGTTTTCCATTAATTAGTCGCCAATCATTTTTTGCTACGCACGACTGTTTGTATTTTTGTAGATGCTCACGTCGTTGGGTATCAATCACAAACGTTCTATCTATACCAGTATAGTCGTCGGCAAGAAAATCTATACCCTCCATTTTCACCTCCTGTTTTGGGGTGAGGTTGCAGAGTGAAATCATAGTTGGCATAATATCTATATAGGCAGTTAGAGCCTCTATTTTCTGGGCTGAGCGGTTTGGTAGGTGCATTATCATCGCTTGGCGGTGTCCTCCCTCGAAGTTCGAACCCTTTTTCCCTCTTAATCCACCATCATAACCTTTTAGCTTATTGCCATCTTTATCTTGTACCACACCTGCAGAGGTGCCATTATCGCCAAAATATAGCACTACGGTGTTTTCGTCAAGGTCGAGACGCTCAAGAAGCGACATTAATTTACCAATATTATCGTCGATATTTGTAATCATACCATAATAGCATGGGTCGGGAATATTTGGATTATTGCGATAAGGTGCAACATACTTCTCGTCTACATTAAATGGTCCATGAGGTGCATTAAGGGCAAGATAGCAGAAGAAAGGATTGTTTTGATTTTCAGTGACAAATCGCTCTGTCTCTGAAAACCACACATCAGTGCAGTAGCCATGTTGTTTTTCGGCTACAGTTTTTCTAAAGTATGTATCTTCGAAGTATGTGTTACCCCAATAGTCGGGAATTTGCCCTATTCCACCCCCTTTTAGCCAAAGTACATCGTCAAAACCCTTATCAAAAGGGCGTGCAGGATAGTTATCGCCAAGGTGCCATTTACCATACATCGCTGTGGCATATCCGCTATCTTTAAAGGCATTTGCTAGGGTATAATCATCGTCTGTAAGTATCGAACGACCGTTAATAGTGTGCCAAACTCCTACTGCATTGCAGTTTCGACCAGTCATCAACCCTGAGCGTGTCGGAGCACTTGTAGTTGCGGTATGGAAATTGTCAAAATAGAGGCTTTCGGCTTGTAATTTGTTAAGATTCGGGGTTTTAATGTATGGATTACCAGCATGTTCAACATCGGCATAACCTTGGTCGTCTGACATTATAATAATTACATTAAGTTTTTTTGTAGTTTCGCTACGTTCACTATTTTTACTGCTTTGAGCTGCAAAAATTGGAATAGATATACCGCTGATAGCAACTATTGATAGAATAGTTTTAGTTGGGAAATTGTTCATTTTAAGTTGGTTTTAAAATAGATTGCCAATTAATTGGCAATCTATTGATTTCGAGGTTTAAATCATCGGATTTTAGAAGTTCCCGTTAGTTATTTAAGAACTCTTTTAATATCTCTAGCGTTTTTTGAGGCTCTTCGATAAAACCCATGTGTGCCGACTCCTGTAGCCATGCAATTGTGGCTTGCGGATTGTTATCAGCTAACTGTTTTGCATACTCTACAGGGAAAATTTCGTCGTGCATACCGTAAACAAAGAGCTGTCTAAGAGCTGACTCTTTTAAAAACTGGCTCATATCCTCTTTTTGTGCCATTCCGTTGAGTAGTGCTATTATTCCCTCGTCCTCTGTAAGCATTGCCTGCTCTGAAAGTTCGTCGATTGCGGCTATAAGTCGCTTTCTATTATGCTTTGCAAAGCCACGTGAGGGGTTTCGAGTGGTTAAAAGCTCTTTACGTCCAGATTTTATAATCTCGATTTCTCGCTTTCTATCAGCCTTTTTCTCCTCGCTATCGCAATTTGGATGAGAGTGAAAAAGAGCTATAGAACTGCACATTTGCTCATATTTTTTGGCAAATGCTAAGGCAATATAACCGCCCATTGAGTGCCCAACTACATCTACCTTCTCAACTTCGATTTTTTGAAGCAGTGCAGCAATAGTGTCAGCAATAAACTCCATAGTGTGAATTTCGCCTTTAACCTCCGAAATTCCATGACCTGGAACATCAAAACTTATTACTCTATACTCCTTGCCAAGCATTCCAGCAAAGTCGTCCCACACCTCTAACGAGCATAAATAGCCGTGTATAAGCAGTATGGCTCTATCACCTATGCCTACATCACGATAGCGAACAGCAGTATCACCTGCCATTACAAATTTTTCCATTAATTATTATTTACGGAAAGTTTTTGAACTCCCCTATTTTATTGTCTATCTTTAGGGAACTTCTAAAATCTCTCAAAATCCAGAACTCCCCTTTAATCTTCCTCATCATCATCAAACTCTTCATCCTCATCGAACTCATCGTCATCATAATCTTCACCATCAAATACATCATCTTCATCGAACTCTTCTTCGTAATCTTCATCATCGTCGAAGAAGTCGAGAATCGACTCTTTGTGATGCGGAATTAAAAATTCATCATCTTCATCATCTTCACTTGCAGAAAACATTCTATGTTTATCTTTTCCGCTCTTTTTAATTGGACTTAGCTTTGCAGCTTTTCTCATCAAATCATCTTCCCTTACCGATTTGCTTGATTTAGGTTGAAAATCTTTAGTTGTTTTCATTAAAAATTAAAATGTTGTTTTATATAAATTTTATTTTGTAGGGGAGTTCAAAATTTTGAGAAATTTTTGAAGTTCCCTTGTATAATTTTAAGGGCTACACCCTATTGTTTTTATAGTGCAATTATAATAATTTTTTCCCTAAAATTAAAACTTTTTTTATTTAACCACATATTTATTTATCTTTGGTGAAAATTTTAACAATTTAGATTATGAATACAATTTTTGCTCATCGCTCAATACGAAAGTTCAAACCTACTCAAATTGAGCAATTTAAAGTCAAAAAAATGGTAGCGGCAGCCTCTCGTGGGTCATCTACTGGAAATATGCAGATGTATTCGATAATAATTTCAACCGATAGAGATATTATCGAAAAACTATCGCCTTGTCACTTTAATCAACCATGCGTAAAAAGCTCTCCAATGGTTGTAACTTTCTGTGCTGATATAAACCGATTTAACCATTGGTGTAAATTATCCAATGCTGAGGCTGGATATGATAATTTTGGTTGGTTTGTATCTTCGGCTATAGATACCACCATAGCTGCTCAAAATTTCGCCCTCGAAGCAGAACATTTAGGCTTAGGAATTTGCTATCTCGGAACCACCACTTATAATGCCAAAGAGATTATTGATGTTTTAGAACTTCCTAAAGGAGTAGTGCCTATTACTACCCTTGTTGTGGGCTATGCCGATGAATCACCTGAGCGTGTCGATAGATTGCCTTTAGATGGCGTTGTGCACTACCAAAAGTATACTGATTATACCGACGAAAAGATAGTCGAAATTTGGAGCGAAAAAGAGGCATTAGAGGAGATGAAGCAGTTTGTTAAAGATAATGGAGTTGAAAACCTAGCTCAAGTATTTACAGAAAAACGTTATAAAAAAGCTGATAACGAGTTTTTCTCTGAGAAGTATTTTAATTTAGTCAAAGAGTGGTTTTTTAGAGATTAGAGACTAGGGGTTTTGACGAAATACCATAATTTCTAATCACCTATACTAAAAAAAAATCTGCTAAAAGCCCTAAAGCTTTTAGCAGACAACACTACCAATTATTATTTAAATATAAATTACTTTAAATTTACCAATAAAACTCTCTATTTATATGTTAAATGAGCATCTTCCAATGCAAAACGGTTAACTAAAGTTTTTACGTAGTCAAATAACATTACCATACCGTCTAAATTGATAATCTCCATTGTATCACGTTCTGTGTGATAATCTGGGTGTAGACGTGTAGAGAAAGAGAATGCTGGAACGCCTTCTAAATAGAATGAACCGTAATCAGTTGGACCACTTGTGCGGAACTCCCAGATAAGGTCAAGCTCATCTTTGTTAGGAAGTGAAGCGATAAGCTGCGGAGCTTCAACAGCACATCCTAAACCACGAACTGTAATACCTTTTTTAATCATTCTACCTGTCATATCGAAGTTTACCATAAGAGTAGATTTTGATTGATCATGAAGAGGATTTTGAGCATAATATTTAGAACCCAATAAACCTTGTTCTTCGGCACCAAAACATACAAAAATTACATCACGTTTTAGTAAATCTCTAATTTTTGAGATTTCACGTGCATACTCAATTACAAATGCAGTACCAGAGGCGTTATCATCAGCACCAGCAAAAAGAACTACTTTACCCTCACGGTTAGGCTTGATACCCATGTGGTCGTAGTGAGCACCAATAATGATTGATTCACCATTAGGATTATTTTCTGGAAGTGCATTAATTCGAGATACTACATTAAATGTTTTGATAGGGTATTTTTCTACTCTATACTCTGGTTTTTCACCCTCTTTAAGTTTTTTCTTAGGATTTGTGAAGATTACACGACGAGCAGAGTCAGCAAAAACTTGTAAACCCTCATTTCCCATTAGCTCTACATGTGGAATTTTTTTAAGCTCACCTACAATGTAGTTTACAGCTAAAGTATCTCCTTTAGTTTGAGGAAAACGTCCTTCAAATTCAACAGAAGATAGAGTTGATACGTGTTTTTCGAAGTTGCTTTTTAGTGTGTTTTGCGCAAAAGTGGCAGTCGACAATAAAAGCAATAATAAAGTAAGTTGTTTTTTCATCTTTTATTAGTTTAATTATTTTGACGCAAAGGTACATATATATTTAGTGAAATGACCAAATTAAGAAAATAATTTTTATCACAAAATAATCTACTATTAATTATTATCTACAAAAACCATTTAAATAAAAATTTTATACCAAAAACCTATATAATCTTTCTATGTTATAGGCATCTTTTTTGAACAAAAAAATTGGCACATAAGATTTCGAGTTAAATATTAAAAATCTAATTGTATAAATATCGTTGTAATTTGATTATAATTAATATAAATTTTAATAATTTGTTAAATTTGTCACAAAATGAATCAGAATATCATCAAAAAATTGTATTTTACAGGTTTATTTATTATTTTTGGAAATTGAGATAAAAATGGTAAATTTCTTATAGCAGAAACTAGATCATAAATCTTGCGAGTTTTATAACTGTGGATTTATAACTCCCCCTAGTTTTAGAAATTTTCAAAAACAAACTAAAGGGAAGTTCTAAATTCTGGGTTTTGAGAGATTTTTTGTTTTAAGGCTTTAGATTTGGATTTTGCTACTTATGGCTGTAGTGGCTCCTACCGCCATAAGTAGCAAAATCCAAAGGTGAAGCCTTAAAACGGAAAAGCTCCGAAAGTCAGTTTTTAGAAGTTCCCTAAATATAATCGTAAAAATGGAAAAAGAAAAACAAAAGTATGTAGAGGATTTTATGGCTCGTATCGAAAGCAAAAATCCGGGTGAAAAAGAGTTTCACCAAGCGGTAAGAGAGGTGGCAGAGAATGTTGCAGGCTATATCCTTGAAAATCCTATTATGCAGAGTATGAAAATTTTGGAGCGTATTGCAGAGCCTGAAAGAGTTATTATGTTTCGAGTACCTTGGACTCGTGATAATGGCGAATTAGAGATTAATCGTGGTTTTAGAGTTCAAAACAATAGCGCAATTGGTCCTTATAAGGGTGGTATTCGCTTCCACTCGTCTGTAAATTTAAGTATTCTTAAGTTCTTAGCTTTCGAGCAAACTTTTAAAAATAGTCTTACAACTCTTCCTATGGGTGGTGGTAAAGGAGGGTCGGATTTCCACCCAAAAGGTAAATCAGATGCTGAGGTGATGCGTTTCTGTCAGTCATTTATGACTGAACTACAACGCCATATTGGTGCCGATACCGATATTCCTGCTGGTGATATTGGAGTTGGTGGTCGTGAGATTGGATTTATGTATGGTCAATACAAACGCCTACGCAATGAGTTTACGGGTACTTTAACAGGTAAAGGATTAGCTTGGGGCGGTAGCTTGCTTCGTCCAGAGGCTACAGGCTATGGACTATGCTATTTTGTACGTGAAATGCTTACACGTGTAGGTAAAACATTTGAGGGCAAAACTGTTACTGTTTCTGGAAGTGGTAATGTAGCTCAATATGCTATCGAGAAGTGTTTAGAGTTTGGAGCAAAGGTTGTTACTGCTTCAGATTCATCTGGTTATATATATGATGCTGATGGTATTGACTCTGAAAAATTAGAATATATCAAAGATTTAAAAAATGTATTTAGAGGTCGTATTTCTGAGTATGTTGAACGCTACCCTTCTGCTCAATATTTTGCAGGAGAGCGTCCTTGGGGTGTAAAATGTGATATTGCTCTTCCATGTGCTACTCAAAATGAACTTGACGGCTCAGACGCTCAAAAACTTCTTGACGGAGGTTGTTTTTGTGTTGGTGAGGGTGCAAATATGCCATCTACTCCAGAGGCGGTACATCTATTTATCGAGAGTCAAATCTTGTTTGCTCCAGGTAAAGCGGCTAATGCTGGTGGAGTTGCTACTTCTGGTCTTGAAATGTCGCAAAACTCTCTTCGCTACGGTTGGACTAAAGCCGAAGTTGACGAAAAACTATCTACAATTATGCGAAATATTCATGCTACTTGCGTTGAATATGGCACAGAAGATGGCGACTTTGTAAATTATGTTAAAGGTGCCAATATTGGTGGCTTTATTAAAGTTGCTAACGCTATGATTGAGCAAGGATTTGTTTAGTCAAAACACTAAACCACAATATTTTAGCCCACGTTATGTTGTTTGTAACGTGGGCTATTTCTTTCTATTAACATATAATTTTATCCACAAAAATTTGATATTAAAAAAATATTAATTATCTTTGCGCACTTTGTGGAGGGATTTGTGCGATTGCAACCACGTTAAAAAAATGCTAAACTCGGTTTAGAATCTATTTTAAGTTCCTAGTATTGCGTTTCGCAGTGATTCCCTCATTTGTTTTTAAAAATATTTAAAATTTTTAGCAATGAGCTATTTATTCACATCAGAGTCGGTATCAGAGGGGCATCCTGATAAAATTTCCGACCAAGTTTCAGATGCCATATTAGATGAATTTCTTCGTCATGATGCAGCTTCAAAAGTTGCTTGCGAAGTTCTTTGTACTACAGGTCTTGTAGTAGTTAGTGGTGAGGTTAAATCGTCGGCTTATGTCGATGTTCAAACTGTTACACGTGGCGTTATCAACCGTATTGGCTATAATAATGCAGATTATATGTTTGAAGGCAACTCTTGCGGTGTACTTTCAGCTATTCATGAGCAATCACCCGACATTAATCAAGGCGTTGTAAGAGAATCGAAAGAGGAGCAAGGCGCAGGTGACCAAGGTATTATGTTTGGCTACGCTTCAAACGAAACTAAAGAGCTTATGCCAGCATCGCTAATGCTTTCGCATATTATTCTTAGAGTTCTTGCCGATATTCGTCGTGAGGGTAAAGAGATGACCTACCTTCGTCCAGATTCTAAAAGCCAAGTAACTGTTGAGTATAATGATAATGGCTATCCAGAGCGTATTCACACTATTGTAGTGTCTACTCAACACGATGAATTTATCGTTGGTGAAGATAGTAAAAAAGCTGAGGTTGAGATGGGTGAAGCTATCAAAAACGATGTTTTAAACATCCTTATGCCAAAAGTTAAAGAGTATTTGATTAAAAATGGCAATACAAAGCTTCTTTCATTAGTGCATGATGATTACATTTTACATGTAAACCCAACTGGTAAATTTATTATCGGTGGACCACATGGAGATACAGGTCTTACGGGTCGTAAAATTATTGTCGACACTTACGGTGGTAAAGGTGGTCACGGTGGTGGAGCATTTTCGGGAAAAGATAGCTCTAAAGTGGATAGAAGTGCAGCTTATGCAGCTCGCCATATCGCAAAAAATATGGTTGCAGCAGGTATTTCTGACGAAGTTCTTGTTCAAGTTGCCTATGCAATTGGTGTAGCACGTCCAGTTAGCCTATATATCAACACTTGTGGCAAAAGTAAAGTAAACTTTACTGATGCCGAAGTTGCAGCAAAAATCGAAAAACTTTTCGATATGCGTCCTTACCAGATTGTTCGTCGTTTTGAGCTTACAAACCCTATTTTCCTACCTACAGCATCTTACGGACACTTCGGACGTGATAGCTATAGCGAAAATGTAAAGGTTGTAGTAGATGGCAAAGAGACAGAAAAAGAGGTGACTTTCTTTGGCTGGGAACGTCTTGATATGGTTGAGGCTATTAAGGCTGAGTTTAGTCTATAGAATTAATCTTAATAAGTAGGGTAAAATAATTATTGGTGTATTTTTAAAAGTGCTATTGGAGATGAGATTTTTTGCTATTGAATCGAAAATATAGTGGTTCTATATTGAGATTTAATAGTGAAAAATATCGCTCCAAGAGTGCTATTAAGAATATGGCAATAATTGTTTTACACTACTTAATATAAGGAAACTTTTAAAATTTTAAGTTCCCTAAAATATTTTACTCTAATTTTATTAGTCTTTAGGTGGTTTGTGAACTTAAATTTCACAAATCACCTTTTTTAATAATTGATAATTTTTTGTAAAATAATTGCAGTAATAGAATATTTGTTTTACATTTGTGTCAAGATATATGAATCTATAGTAAAAATTTAAATACTATACATTATTGAAAATAAATTTAATAATATTTAAAACTACTACATAATGAAAAATTTATTACCTATTTTATTCGCAATTTTATCATTAACTACTTTCGCTCAAACGGAATTTCCATATCAGAAATTATTGTCATTATCAGAAGAAGAGCTATTGGATGCAAAATTTAAGTACGACAAATTAGACAACCAATATGTACTTAAAAAATCAAATGGACTTCAAGTAACAGCAAATGTATTGGGAGCTTTAGCTGGCACAACAGCAGATATGAAACCACATATTGATGATTATATAATTACAATTCAACTGGGCGACAAAGGTATAGCATATATAAATGTATTGTATTACAATCCCGACACATATCACCAAATGTTAACCTATGCGTTGGAGAATGGTTTTGATATATTGGAGACAAATTCGGCAAACCTAAATAAAATACAATACAATTTAGATAGATATCACTTCGAGTTGTATGCAAAACGTGTGGGAGTAAGCTCTACAACAGGTAATACTTCGCAAGCACTGGTTAAAACTATCGATGAGTCGTATGATGTGTATAATTATACAATTAACACCGATCTTCCAGCAAATTCTATTAATATTCAAAAACAGCTACAAAAACAGGCAAAAAGAGATGAGAAAGGAAAGAAAAAAAGCAAAGTTTCTGATTTAATGTACTAAAGGCTTAGCTACACCTCCTTCGATAATTACAATTCCTTTTTTTATAAAGAATTACACCCACACCCACAAAAATTAAAATAGAAGAGATAATAGTAGTTAGTGATAGTTTATCTTGCTGTACTACAACCGCCATAAGAGTGGCAACTACGGGTTGGATATAGATGTAAATCGACGTTGTAGTGGCTGATAGTCCACTGAGACTGTAGTATAGTAGAAATGTTGCTGAAATAGTGCCAAAAAGCAGATATATTGCTAGTTGCAACCACTCTTTGCTTGTGATTTGATGAAAATTGACACTTACAAAATCATTCAAAAATAGAGGAATCACAAACAATATTCCCAAAAAATACGCCCACCCAAGAATGGTGTTTCTACTATATTTAAAATATAGCCCTTTTACCCATATTGTATTAAAAACTGATAGTATCATCGCAGTAAATATTGCAATATTACCTATATTGTGTCCTGCAATAATTTGTGAATTTCCACCGCTTTTTTCGCTATTCATTATCAAAACAATAGCCCCAAATAGTGCTAAAATTGCACCAACAATTGTATGTCGATTAATATGCTTATGAAAAAGCAATGAAGTTGTGATAATCATTGCTACAGGACTTAAAGTGTTGATTATCGACCCATCTATTGGGGTTGTATGTTTAATTCCGTAAAGTAGAAGATACATTCTACCCACTACAAGTAGTAGTGTTATTATCAATATTCGCCAAATATCTTTTATCTCAATCTTTGACTCACCCTTAACAAACATCAATGGTGTAAAAATAAGAAATAGCGTTATTGTACGCAAAAAATATAGCCCATTAACTCCTAATGGACTCTCTACTAAAGCATCTGTAAATGAATAGTTTGCCCCAAAAGCTATATTTGCTAATAATAGGGATAAATGGTATTTTAATTTCATATAAAAATTGTCAATGATAAATGGTGAATTTTTATTTGTTCTATTATTTGTGTCTGTTTGTTATTTTTACATAAAGTATCAAATTTATATTTTAGTAGAATTTTAGCAATTATTTTGCCATTTTACAACTATTATTTGTACATTTATCTTTTTAGATGAAATTTTTGCTAAAATTTGTGATAATTTTATTATGATTACACAAAAAAATAGTGTATATTTGCGGTGCAAAATTGATAAATAAAATAAGAACAATATTATAATTTACAAAATTATGTCGTACAAAATTATGACAGCCCAAGAGGCTGCTACTTACATCAACCACGATGACAACCTTGGTTTAAGTGGTTTTACTGCTGCTGGAAGTCCTAAAGCAGTTACAAAAGCACTAGCTGAGCGTGCTGAAAAAGAACATGAAGCTGGTAATCCTTTTAAAGTTGGTATCTTTACAGGTGCATCTACTAACGACTACACTGATGGTGCTTTAGCAAGAGCAAAAGCGGTTAAATTCCGTGCTCCTTATCAATCTACTTCTGATATGCGTGCATCTTTAAACGCACACGAAACACAATATTTTGATATGCACCTTTCGTCTATTGCTCAAGAACTTAGATATGGCTTTTTAGGCAAAGTTGACGTTGCTATTATCGAGGTTGTAGACATTACAGAAGATGGCGAACTAACACTTACTACAGGTGTTGGTATCTCACCAACTGTAGTTGAACTTGCTGATAAAATTATTATCGAACGCAATAGTTTTGCTTCAAAAGCACTAAAAGGTGTTCACGATATTTTCCAACCTTGCGACCCTCCTTGTCGTCGTGAAATTCCTATCTACTCTCCATCTGATAGAATTGGTAGAACTACACTAAAAGTTGATCCTGCTAAGGTTATAGGTATTGTTGAGACTAATCTTTCTGACGGTGTTAAGCCTTTCTCTCCTGTTGATGCTACAACTCAAAAAATTGGAGAAAATGTATCTGATTTCCTTACTGCTGAGCTAAAAGCTGGTCGTATTCCTGCACAGTTTGTACCTATCCAATCGGGTGTTGGTAATATTGCAAATGCAGTATTGGGTTGCCTTGGTAAAAACCCAGAAATTCCTGCTTTTGAGATGTATACAGAGGTTATTCAAGACTCGGTTATTGGGCTTATGAAAGAGGGACGTTGTAAGTTTGCAAGTGGTTGCTCACTAACTCTTAGCGATGAGGTTATGAGTGAACTTTACGAAAATATGGATTTTTATAAAGATAAATTGGTGCTTCGTCCTAGTGAGCTTTCAAATAATCCTGGTCTAGTTCGTCGTCTAGCACTTATCACTATCAACACTGCTCTTGAGGCTGACATCTACGGTAATGTAAATAGTACTCACGTGTTAGGTAGTAAAATGATGAACGGTATTGGTGGTAGTGGCGACTTCGCTCGTAACTCTTACCTATCGATATTTACCTGTCCATCTGTTGCTAAAGGCGGTAAAATCAGTGCTATCGTACCAATGGTATCGCACCAAGACCATAGCGAACACTCTGTTAACGTGATTATTACTGAGCAAGGTGTTGCCGATTTACGTGGAAAATCTCCAATCGAGAGAGCTGAGGCAATTATCGAAAATTGTGTTCACCCAACCTACAAACCTCTTCTTCGTGAGTACTTATCGCTTGCTAATGCAGGTCATACACCTCACAACCTAGAAAAAGTGTTTGCATTTCACACAGAATTTGCAGCTTCGGGTGATATGAGTAATACTAAATTTTAGAAGTTCCCTTTAGAGATAATTCTCATAATATAAATACTGGGAAATATTAGGAAAATAGACTTTTTTCTTAATATTTCTCAGTTTTATTTTAATATTAGCTTATTATTTGTTATTTTTTTTGTATTTTATAGATAATTCATTAATTTTGTATTTAAAATTAACAGACAACAGTCAACAGTTGCATTTCCCCAAATAGTCACTAAAATAAAAAATTATGAAATTTAAAAAATTACTACTTGCCTGCTCACTTTCAGCCACAATGTTAGCAGCTGTAACAGCTTGTGACACCGAACAATCGTGTAATAAAAAGATTACACAACTAGAGAATTTAATCAAAACAGCGCAGCAAAAGAATTTAGACACTAATCGTGAAGAGTGTGCCGTTTTTATGGCAAAACTATTCTTGAAATTTGCTGCATGGGATGCCGACAATATCAAACTTAATACATATCAATACTCGATGTGGGAATCGTTTAAAGCTGATGCAGAGCGTTATGCAAATGAACTACCTGAATTCGAACGTAGTGAGGTTGAAAAGATGTTAGATAGCGCAATTTCTGAAATTACTGCTGTAATTTCAGGTGATGTAGTGCGTAGAGATGTGCCCGAAATAGATTGGACTTCCATTAAACTCGACACTAATGGTCAATTTATTAGTAATGGACGCCCTGTCTACTTCAACCATTTTAATCGTGTACCAGAGGGCACCTCTAATGAGTATACTGGTTTAATGGATAGGATTCCGCTGGGAATAGATTTAGTTGCCAATAAAGATGGCGATTTAACACAAGAGACAATAAATAGTATCGTAAATAAACAAGAGGGTAACTCTGGTTTTGTATTTGTTAACCACACTCCTCCAAAATGGGTAAAAGATATTGACCCAGAGGTAACTACGGGTAGTCGTAGATTTGTACCTTATGATATAGACAACCCTCTGATTCGAGAAATGTGGGTAAAAACAGCCGAAAAAGTTATTCCATATATCAAGGATAGACGTTCGGCAGATCAAGGCTATATGTTATCAAACGAACCTCACTGGTTTACTGAAAAAGATGTGTGGGCAACAGGAGTTTTCTCTAAACACACAATGGCTAAATTTAGAGTATGGCTAGAGAATAAGCATAAAAATATATCTCGACTTAACAAACTATGGAATACCAATTTCAAATCGTTTGCCGATGTCGATGTAGAGATTCCGTTTGATAAAGATTATGTAGGACAACCAATAGGCTACGATATTATGCGTTTTAATCAAGAGCGTGTAATTGAGTGGTTTACATTCCTTAATAAAATCATAAAAGAGCACGACCCTGAGGCTAAAACGCATATTAAAGTAATGCCTCATCTATTTGAAGGTAATACTCGTGATCATGGTCTCGACTTCGAACAGCTTACACTAATGTCCGATATTATAGGGAATGATGCAAAGGCAACAGGTCGATTAATCCGCAATAAGTATGCTGAACCATGGGAAGCACATTTTAATTTTAATTGGGGCGATATTGGTATGGGCTATGATTTTATGGAGTCGGTTAAGCCAAATATGGCTAATATAAACACAGAATCTCACTACCTTTCAACCTCTCTGTATCGTGATATTTACATGACTAAAGAGTATACACGTGCTGCATATTGGTTGGCAACATTACAAGGTATGACAATTAGTTACACATGGTTTTGGCCTCGTGAGGATAGTGGAGCTATTCCTAAAGCTTTGCAGGCTGGAAGTACGGAGTATACCGATAACTCAATGCCAAAATCGTATGTTGCATCGGTTATCCAACAACCTCGTGTTACAAATGAGGTGGCTAAAACATATATGGATATAAACTCTTTTGGATTTGAGATGGCTGAACTACAGTCGCTCTCTCGTCCTATGCGTATTTTCTACTCTGAAACGACATCTATTAACGATGTTAACTATATGCACGCACTCTCTGAACTATATGAGCCACTATTTTTTGAGGGAAATGCTATGGGATTTGCCACTGAAAACATTATTAATAGCCAAGATAATAAATCGTGGGATGTAATCTTAGTTCGCAAGTCTACTTTTGTAAAAGATAGTGAGTTTAAAGCTCTCCAAAAGTATCTCGATAATGGTGGTACTGTTGTTATCGACAACCTAAGTCTGAAACTAAATGAATATGGCGAGTCACGCACGCAGCAACTAAAAGAGTCGAACGGTAAGATATACAGAGTTGCCTCAGCAGCGCAATATATTAGTAAAGGATTGGAGGTACTAAGCCAGAAAGGTTCATCACCCGAGCTTAGCTTTACAGAAGTAAACGCTAACGGTCATAAAGGGTGTGTTTGGCGTATGATACCATCACTAGATGGCGATGGAGGATATGTTGTAAATATTATTAATGTCGGCAAAGATACAGCTACATTAACGGTTAAAAATAGCAGTGGCGAAAAGGTTAAATCTGTTACTGATATGTTTACAATGAAGCCTCTAAGCTCTACCCTATCAGTAAAACCTAATGATGTTCTTATGATTAAGGTTATGAAGTAGTAATTTTTATAACTTTCGAAAAAGAGGATAATCCTCAATCAAAAATCAAGATTCAAACCCCTGCTCACAAAAGTTGCGAGTGGGGGTTTCTTTGGTAATATCCTCAGTGTTAGTGATTATAACTACTGGGGATGATAGAGAAGTTGCTGTTTGTGTTACTGTGTCGATTATTACTTGCTCGCTATTTGAGGTGTCTGTTTCTAAATTGCTGTTTTCAAGATACTGCTCGTCAATTTTATTGTTATGCAATTTTGGATTTTCAAAATCATTTATTAACTTTGTAGCAGATGAAAGGCTATCATTTTCTTTTCCGCCTGCAAGATAATTGGGCTCTTGGGTTGAAAAGAATTTGATAGCTTTCTCTTTATTAACCCATTTTAAAAGTCCATTATTAACCCAATCTAAGATACTACTTTTGCTCTCCTTGGGGTATAGACTTCTGATACTATTTACTTCTACATCAATATTTCTACTATCATCACTTTTCCGGCTCATTCTCAAAATCTGTTACCACCCCCATTAAACAAGCAATTTTTCAATTCGGTAAAAGAAAAACGTTAAAGATTTAACACCTCTAAGACGATGTCTAAAATCTTTAATTTTTGAGTTAAGAGCTACGTCTCTACCGCTGAGTCGCCAACACCCCGATTTGTTTTCAACCCCCTTTTTTAAACATAAGACCGCACAGGTAGAGACGTAGCCCTGCTACGTCTGAAAACAACACCCCGAAT
>JAWXTR010000043.1:0-22838 GCA_044433365.1 Rikenellaceae bacterium | reverse complement strand
GCGATATTTTTCACTATTAAATCTCAATATAGAACCACTATATTTTCGATTCAATAGCAAAAAATCTCATCTCCAATAGCACTATTAAAAATACACCAATAATTATTTTACCCTACTTATCAGGTTAATTTCAAGTGTTTATGAGGTTCTTTTTGGGTTTTTGTCGTATAGTAAAAGAGTTTTATTAATTTGCCTTTATAACAATATCTTTCGCTCTTTCTGCCGGATAAACAACCAAATCTCTTACCTCTCCACCAATTACTTTACCCGTAATAGTTGTATTTTTAGGGGCATGCAGTTTAAATTCACAATTCCAATCATCTGGCCAAGTTGGAGTTATAACTATCTTGTCATCTAAAGATTGCATCAACATCTCTTGAAGTCCTACTGCACCTGTGCCGCCCCAATTATGATCAGGAGTCCAATCACCTCCAGGGCCACCCCAAAATGCTGGAAATCTAAAGTTTCCTGAATCTAATTTTCTGAAATTTAAATCTTTTGCCTCGTCGACAAGCCCCATTCGAGCAAATGCAACATTTCCATTTGACCAACTTGTAACCACTTTCCAACTATCCATTGTTTGCCACTTTTCCCAATGTTTGTAAGTGTTGTAAACAGACTCCATACGAGGGTCATTCATATCAATTCTGTTAAATGGAAACATAGGATAGTTAATATATAACTCTGTTTTTTTCCACCACGAATATACAACACTTTTACCAGGAGGCATAACTATATCATCGCCGATTTTTTCTGTATGAAAGTCTGGAATAGTTTCGAAAATTTTAGGTAGTTTATCACCGCCATTAAAATATTTGTCTTTATACTCTTGAGGAAGCGACATCGCCCCCTCAACTACAGCTTGAAGCCCTGCAATATCAGGAACAGGATTGCAAACATAATAGTGCGATTCACAAGCACCAGCAGGGAAAATTATTAATTTACCATTTTCATCATACTCTTTCCAATTAGCATTATATTTAGCTTTATGACGATAATAGTTATCGTAAAACTCTATAGTTCCATTAACTATCGGTAACCATCGAGAGATATCACGTCCACTATATCTATAATACTCTAAAATCATGTATGAAAACTCTAACATAGCTGTATGGTGGTGAATTATACACCAATTTGCAGATAATCCCCTGTCAATCCAACTAGGTCTAGTTCGCTGCTCGCTTAACGATTTATCAAAACCATAGTGCATCGGCATTGGCAAACCATACACTGTTCCTGTTTCATCATACATCCAGCCATCGAAACCATAATTATCTTTTACTCTGTGTTGCCCTACCTCAAAAGTGCGCTCCAAAAAGTCGAACTGAGATTCCATGTGTTCGAAATCGCCCCATTTAAGCATCGGCCAATACAACCACCTTTGGTTCTGCATAGTGTAGTTACCACCGCTCCATGCACGCCAATCAGGATGAAAATCATATTTATTTGAGTATGCACCAGGGTCAACTGTTAACAACCCACCATTAAACATAGTTGGATTTTCGCCATAAGCATTAAGAGCAGTCATATATCTGAAAAGATTGTAGTTTCGACCTATTCGCCAAACCGAATCAGCCTCATTTTTCTCTGGATTTAAAATAATATAGCCATTATCCCAAAATTTAGACCACCATTTAGCATTTTCTTTCCAAGCATCACTTTTAGAAATACTATTTTTAGCCTTTATATCTTCAATTTCATTAAACCATTTTTCAGCTGTTTTGCAATGGCTGTTATGAAACCATAATACTATATCCTGTGATTTCTGTGGCTTTATTGATTTATATCGCCAACCTGTATAATCTGTAGATACATATTTACCAGTCACTTTTTTGTCGAAAGCAATATTATCACCCTCCATTTGACCTCCCCAAACTAAATCTTTTAAGGGGTCGTAGAATTTACCATACACATCTTCAAAACCCATTAATCGATATGCCAACTTACTAGTCAATTTTTCATCTGGATTTATATGATAGAACGAAAACTTATCTTCTTCTGGCTTAAAATTATCAGGTTCTAGGGCAACTTCATTATCCCACATACCTGTATCCCACCAACCCCAACGAATCTTATTAACATCTTCGTTTGGAAGATATCTTAAATCTGTACGCCAAGATTCAAACTGTGATAATATTTCAATTTTGTTGCTTGAATTACATTCAATATGAATACGTGGACGCTTTACATCACTCCAAACTTTAAATTCTAGATCTCCATACTCTTTATGTTTCGCTTTGATGGTAATTGAGCTACTAGCTAAATCTAATTTTTGGGAAAAATCAGTAGCACCGTCAAATATATTTGGATTACTCCACAATCTTAATCGCCCAAGCTTAGGAAAACCATTATACTCATCCATCACACCACTTCGTTGCATATAAATAAGTAGTTCATTATTTTCAACCCATACATTCATACCAATATCGCCTCCACCTACAGGCATCGACTCCGTAGCGTTCTTGCTTTGACTATCCCATTCGATATTATAAATATTTGGATTCCAATCTTGAGCTACCGATTCAGATATAGATGCAAAAAGTATAGAGAATATCAGAATTGATTTTTTTAGAATTTTAATTTTTATCATTTTAGTTAAATTTATTTAGAAGTTCCCTTCTAGGGAGTTTTTGCAAACTCCCTAAAAGTTGATATTATTGGGAGTTTCCATTATAAAGCAGCATCAATCACTACTGCTTTCGATAATCTTATATCTTTTGATGAAGCACCTATTTGAATTTCGAATTTGCCATTCATAATTTCGAATTTTTTCGCTTTTTCATCAAAATAGTTTATATCGTTTACATCTACCTCCAATTCTACTCTAACAGTTTTACCTTTCTGGATAGTTGTTCGTTTAAACGCTTTTAGTTGTTTGATAGCAACTTTCAAATCGGTCTCAACATCTACAGGTTTTAGGTATAGCTGAGCAACCTCATCACCATCCATTTTACCACTGTTTTTAACATCAAACGACACCTTAATAGTCTCATTTTCTTTGTAACTATCTCTATCTATTTTTAGGTTAGAGTAGTCGAATGATGTATAACTCAAACCATAACCAAATTCGTATAGTGGTGCATGGTTATTATACAGATATGTATGTCCACTTGTAACATCATAATCGTCGAAATCAGGTAAATCTTCAACTCGTTTTGCAAATGTAATAGGTAGACGACCACTTGGGTTTGTTTTACCCCACAACACATTTACAAGCGCATTACCTGTTTGTTCGCCTGGATACCAAAGTTCAAGAATTGATGGTATATTTTCATTTTCCCAATTTATAGCTAGTGGAACATCATTTATTAATGCTAATACTACATTTTTATTTGCACTATAGACTTTTTGAATAAGTTCGGTCTGTCCAGCAGGCATATCTAAATCCATTTTATCTAACCCTTCGCCTACTAAGGTTGTTGACGTACCCATTACCATTATGGCAGCATCACAATCAGCGACTTTTGCTAGTACACTTTCTATATATTTATCGGAAGTAGGAATAGTCCACTCAAAACGACATGCTGCATTACCCATAGTATCTGAGAATTTTAGAGTTATATCAACCTCTTTTCCTCCCTCTAAATATACCTCTACATTGTGTATACGATGCATTCTACTAGTTTCTTCTCCTTTTGTCACCTCTTTGCCATCTACAATAAATGAGATAGCACCATTGTTTAATATATTAAACTTGTAGCTTCCTGAAAATGGAGGTAAAAGTTTACCTTTCCACTCAATATTTAGAGGTTGTTGCAATGTAAATTCATCAGGGGCATAGTAGTTACGGTCAATATTTATTGTGTTGTCTACCCTTTTTCGATGTACAGTCTTACCATTTTCCTTATAACTATAATAGCCTGTTAAACCCTCTGTTTTACCATCAATAACTTCTGTGGGTTTTAAAAAACGTGACTCTATTACTGCACATTCATTGTTTGCGTATAAACCCTCATTCGAAAACTCTATCATCTCTATATTGTTCTCTTCACAATATTTTTTGACGCCAATATAAGGAGTTACAGCAGGATTTGCAGAATTTGCCTCTACACTATATTGGTGATGTCTAAAGGTATGAAGTGATGTGCCGATAAGGGCTATTTTTTTAATATCTTTTCCAAAAGGAAGCATATTCTTATCGTTTTTCAACATTACGATAGATTGCTCGGCTAGTTGTAAAGCCATATCTTGATGGGCTTTACATCCTACTACATCAGCTGTTAGCTTATTATAAGGAACTAGTTCCTCTGGATCGAACATTCCCAATTTAAAACGACCTCGTAATACACGTTCTACAGCTAAAGTAACATCATCTTCACTACAATACCCCTTTTCTACAGCCTCTTTTAGGTGTGGATATAGATTAAATCCACTATCTAAATCTAATCCATTTTTTAGACATATAGCCGCAGCTTCTGGATAACTTGGAGCATATTTAAAACCTGCATATACATTTTTAGGAGAATTCATATCACCTACAACATACCCTTCAAATCCCCATTCATCACGTAAAACATCTTCTAAAAGATAAGAACTTGCAGTACATGGCACACCATTAATTGCATTATAGGCTGTCATTATAGAGAAAGTTTTCCCCTCTTTAACAGAACATTCGTAACCTTTAAAATAATACTCTCTTAGTGAGCGTTCTGGAACTATTGCATTATAGCCATATCTATTTTTTTCACGATTATTAGCTACAAAGTGTTTTGGTGCAGCAATTGTTTTTATATATTTTCCATCACCTTGATATCCTTTTACTATCGCTACAGCCATTCGAGATGTTAGATACGGATCCTCACCTAAAGTCTCTCCTGTCCGCCCCCATCTAGGGTCACGAGCCATATTTATTGTTGGCGACCATAATGTAAGCAACCCTGAATACATTCCATTCCATCTACCACCTGATAATACCTGATGGTCTAATTCATTATAACGTGCTCGAGCTTCATCACCAATATAACTAGCCATCTGCTCTATCGCTTCTGGATTAAAAGTTGCGGCCATACCTATAGGACGAGGGAAAACTGTAAAGTTGCCTGGACGATTAACTCCACTAAGTGCATCATTTCCATGATTATACCCTTCAACACCTATGCGAGTAATTGCAGGAGCAGTCTCCGACAAAAGACTAATCTTCTCATCTAATGTAAGTCGAGATACCAAATCATCAAGTCTCACTTCAATATCTAATGTGTGGTCTCTAAATTTGTAATTCTCTTGTGAGTGAGAATATAGTGCCATTGTTGTAAACAATAGGCTAAATGTAAATACTTTTATTCTTTTCATAATATTATTTAATTTTTAAATTTTCTAAAGGGAAGTTCTAAATCTTCTCTAACACTTCATCACCTATAAATTTGATAGATTTTATTTGAGAATCAACGCCCACTACCTCAATATTAAAATCAATAGAACCAATCTCTTTTTTGAAATATTCAACATTTGTTGGAGTGCAAATTGTTATATTTTTATTTGCATCATTATATTTTATCTCAATTTCAGAATATTCACCATTTTCGTAATTATAAGATTCTGTATCATCTATATACAAAGTATAGTCAGCATCTTTATTTGGGTAAATTTTCAAGGTAATAGGTTTTCCTAACTGCTCAGAAGAGTGTTGCACCTTTTCACTCATTGGAATAATCGAACCAGCCTTAACATATAGAGGCAAACTCTCCAATTCTGCTTTTGCTTCAATCCAACGACCACCCTCTATAAGTTCATTTGTCCAGTAGTCGTACCACTCACCTTTAGGTAGGTATAACTTACGGCTACGTGCCTTATACTCAATTACAGGATTAACCAAAATCGACTCTCCCAACATAAACTGATCCTTAATAGCCCAAGTAGCTTTGTCGTCTGGATATTGATAAACAAGTGGCGACATCATTAATCGTCCATTCTTAGTTACGTTCCACGAAGCAGAGTAGATATAAGGAATAAGTTGGTATCTAATATCAATAAATTTTCGTGCTATAGCTTCAAATTCAGGAGTATAATTCCAAATTTCTGTATTAGATTTAAAACCATGCAATCTAAAAATAGGATTAAATGTTCCAAACTGAAACCAACGTGTAAGAAGCTCAATATACTCTTTGTTTGTATATTGATTGTCGTAAGTTTTGTTTAAAGATGTTTTATCTCTAAAGAAACCTCCAATATCGGTTGTCCAATATGGAATACCAGCCATCATAAGGTTTAAACCAGCAGGAATCTGCTCAGAAAATTGCTCCCAACTAGCTTCAACGTCACCCGACCATGTAGTTACACCAAAACGTTGCTGACCTGCATACGAAGAGCGAGTCAAATTGAATACCCTCTCATTAGGAAACTCTTTTCTTTTACCCTCATACATCGCTTTTACAACTAATAGTGAGTATGGATTTGCCACAGCCCCAAATTCGCCAGCTCCTGTAATTGTGCTATCGATAGGTTTTGACTCTGGTTCAGTACCATCAAGCCATATAGATGTAACACCAATATGAAACATACTATCACTAAGCATTCTATAAAATTTATCAGGAACTTCACTATCGTAAAAATCAAGAAAATTGTTGCCCTCCCCCATCTTTTTACCATCAAGACCATACTTTTTAAGAAGTGGTTCATTTGTAAACGATGGCCATACCGAAACCATTAATTTAATATCAAGGTTATCTAGCTCTTTTAACATCTCAGTTGGATTAGGATATCTACTTCTATCCCACTCAGGTCCCCTCATATCTTTTGGCCAATAGTCCCAATCCTGCACAATATAATCAAGAGGAATTTGACGACGTTTCATCTCACGAGCATTAGTTAGTAGCTCATCTTGAGTAGCATATTTCTCTCTACATTGCCAAAATCCGAAAACAGAGCGGTCAAACATTGGTGCCTTACCTGTCAAATGGTACGTGGGTAAAAACCGATGGCGTAGATATATCGCAATATGAGCGCAACCCTGTACTGCTATGGATGCACTGGCGAGGGTGTCTGATAGGCTCTATTAAAGATATACGCAAAGAGGGCGATAAGATTACAGGTGAGCCATTTTTCGATGAAGCTCGAGAGGAGTCAAAATTGGCTAAAAAACAGTGGGAGGCTGGAACGCTTAGAATGTGCTCGGCTGGTCTTGATGTATTAGAGGTTAGCGAAGCGGTAGAAAAAACCAAAGAGGGTCAATATCGTGCCACGGTCACAAAGAGTAAGCTCGTAGAGGTTTCGATGGTAGATATTGGAGGTAACGATAATGCTCTACCTGTAAAATTGAGCTATCAAGGAACTGAATTAACGTTGGCAGCAGGTGAAAATAATAGCACCTTGCCGCTACTAAAAAATAATCAAAAACCAGAAAAAACAATGAATCCAATTTACACAGCAGCTGTAGCTTTGAAGCTAGGGCTTCTACAAACAGCTTCGGAGAGTGAAGTTCTTGCAAGAGTAGAACTGCTTTTAGGTTTTGAGAGTGCAAATAAAACTCTAAGAGAGGAAAAGGAGCAGATGGCTCTCTCTTCTATCACTTCAGTAGTTCAAACTGCAATCTCAGAAAAACGTATTACAGCCGACAAAAAAGAGCACTTTATTAATCTAGGCAAAACGGTTGGAGTTGAAAGCCTAAAGGTTACTATCGAAGCGATTAACCCTACCTTAAAACCTATGTCACTAATTAATAATGGTGGCGGTGATAACGGTTATACGGAGTATAAAAAACTATCAGATGTTCCAGGTGATAAACTCCTTGAGCTTCGTGATAACGATAAACAAACATATATGAAGCTGTATAAAGCTGAGTATGGTGTTGATTGCAAACTTGATTAACAATAAAACTAAATAAAAAAGATGAAAGCAAAACTTTTTAAAATTGTAACAGCGTTGCTGTTTAACGCTGCCATGGGATCAATTATGGCGTTTACTATTGGTGTTAATCCATTTTGGGGTATCGGTGTAGCGTGGGTTGTCTCTACTGTTTTACCTTTATTGGGTGCAAAATTTATTCCAGAGGGAGTACTACAAGCGGGTGTTCTTACTGAGGTGTGGACTGGGGAGATGATTAAGGCATTTCGCACGTCCAAAGAGAGTGTCGGATGGTATGATAGAATTAGAAACTATGATCAATATGTTGAAAATGACGTTATTCATTTTACAAAGATTGGAGGCGACCCAACAGTATTGGTTAATAATACAACATATCCATTAAATATAGTATCGCTAGATGATGCTGATAAACCAGTATCTCTTGATTACTATGATTCGCAAGCTACTCCTGTAACAGATGATGAACTGTATGCCATTAGTTACGATAAGATGGAAAGCGTTAAAGAACGTCATAAATATGCAATAGAAGAGAAAATTTACGAAAAAGCAATACACGCTATTGCACCTACTGCTCATGATGCTGAAACACCTGTATTATTGACCACTGGAGCTGATACGTCTGATGGTACTCGCAAAATGTTTACAAGTGCTGATTTGCTTACAGCAAAAAGAACTTGCGACAGCATGGGTATGCCAAAAAGCGATCGTATTATGGTACTTTGTGGTGACCATATTAACGACCTATTGGAGACGGAACAAAAGTTTAAAGATCATTATAATATCAATCAAACAGATGGAAAAATTGCAAGATTATACGGATTTGATATCTATGAATATGATGGTACTCCATATTTCAATGTTACAACCAAAAAGAAATTAGCTTTTGGAGCAGCCACTACTGCAAGTACCGATAGACAATCTTCTGTATTCTACTATAATGGACGCATTATGAAAGCTAACGGTAGTGTTCAATTTTATTATGCTGAGGCAAAAAGTGACCCACTATACCACCGTAACCTTATCAACTATCGCAAATGGAATATCTGTTTACCATTGAAAGAAGATAATTCGATTGGAGTAATTATTAGTGATATACCTGAATCAGATGAGTAAACCAAGAGGGCTAAGAAATAACAACCCAGGAAATATTAGAGTTTCTGCTACTGTTTGGCAGGGAGAGGTTGAATGGGCAGCGAAAAAAGATAAATCATTTGAGGAGTTTAAAGATATGGCGCACGGTTATCGTGCTCTTATCAAACTACTTCAAAACTATCGAAAATTCCACGGTTGCTCAACGATTGCAGATATTATCAGTAGGTGGGCACCACCATCTGAAAATGATACATCGGCTTACATCAATAGAGTGTGTAAATGTATGGGCACTGATGCTAACTATATGCCAAATATCAATGATAAACAGGTGATGTGTAGCCTTGCAGCTGCTATATCACTTGTAGAAAATGGCACGCCTGCAGTGATGATTGACATCGAGGCAGGGTGGAACCTATTATAATTTAAACCTATGAAATCAGAATGGACTTAAACCTTATAACACCTTTTTTACCGCTTCTAACCGCCATCGTTACCGTACCGCTAAGCTCGTGGCTCACGGCTAACCTACTACGCAAGAAGTACGACACAGAGGTCGAGCAACTTCGGGCGCAAGTAGCAGCCCAAAAGACGGACACCAAGGGCGATGAGCTAAAAAATGTTCGTGAGGGTATGTCTATTCTGATGGACGAGGTTGTTGAACCATTAAAAAAAGAACTTAATGCAATACGTAGAGAAATGGCACGCTTTCGTAAGGCGTTCAAAGAGGGCAATAATTGTAAGCATTTTGCTTTGTGCCCTATTCTCCATGAGCTGCAACGCACAGAGACAGTTGCCGATGGTAACAAGCAGCCAGACAATCGACACGGTCAAGGTGGTAGAGACCCTACGTGATACAGTCGTTCGGGTAGAGGCCGATAGCTCACTAATAAGAGCACTCATAGAGTGTGATAGCGTTGGAGAGGCTAGACTTAAAGATTTAATCGAAATAGAGAGTGGTCGTAATCTAAAACCTCCATCGCTTCAACTCGAAAATAACATCTTAACCGCTAAGGTAAATATCGACTCAATGGATATCTACTTAACATATAAAGAGCGGTATAAAGAGGCGCAAAGAGTGGAGACTATCACCAAAACCATCGAAGTAAATAGACTTACACGGTGGCAGAAGTGGATGACCACGCTAGGAACAGTAGCACTAGGTGCAATAGTAGCATTTATTGCAATCACAATTTTTAAACTATTAAAGTAATGGAAGATAAAGGACTAATTGACGAGATAACTATCGTTGAAGGGCAGGAAGCCGAAAAAACAAAAAATGATTTAAAACTTGAGGCTCACACAAAACGTTGTGAGGAGCTAGCGAAAGAGTACAGTAAATCATATCCTAAAGAGAGTGAGTTTAATATCACAACCGACTATCAGGTCTTTTTAGGTGATAACAAAAATGCAGCTCAAAATCACCAACGCTCATGTAAGGGTGGTGGTGAAGTAGTAACCATTAAAGTAAAGTAATATGTTACCAAACGTAAATATAACACTCGGTAATGGCAATATTGGCACTGTAACACTATCAGATGATGGTATTTCGGGGCTTATCCTTACAGGTACCGCTGTTACCGACACCTTATCTCTTAATAAGGTTTACACGCTTTCGTCTGCAAGTGATTTAGTTAAATTAGGTATTACAGAAACAAACAACCCTCTTGTTTACAAAGAGATTGTAGGCTTTTACACCACTGCTGGTGATGGTGCTGAGCTACACCTATTGGTTGTCTCAGAGGCTACAACCTTAACTCAGATGTGTGCTATCACCGCTGGTTCGCCACTACAAAAATTAATTGATTCAACAGCTGGTCGAATCCGTATAGTGGGGCTTAACCGCAATCCTCCGTCAACTTATGAGCCTACTGAGAAAAATTGTCTTGATGGCGATGTTATTACTGCAGTAGCAGCTGCTCAAGTATTAGCGGAATCTTATATGGCGAAAATAGCACCTTTTGTGGTTCTACTCCCTGCTCTTGGTTGGGATGGAGAAACCGACGGTCTGTATCAACCACGTGAGGGGAGCTATAATAACGTATCAGTTGTAATGGCTAGTGATGGTATATTTGGAGAGAGTGAATACTACTCAGCTGCTATTGGTCAAGTTGTGGGTAGGGCTGCAAGCTCTGCTGTAAACATCTCTATTGGACGTGTAAAAGATGGTAGTATTGCAGCCGAGGGGTATTTTACCGATGGCAATACTCCAGAAGATGATTACAGCCTTTGGAACACTCTGCACGATGCAGGTTATATCTTTTATCGCACCTATATTGGTAAAAATGGCTACTATCTTAATGATGATGCCACGTGCGTAGCTACAACCGATGATTACCACCGCTTATGTCTTACAAGAGTGATTCAGAAGGCTGTTGTTATCTGTTATAAAACCTATATTGACGAGATACTTGATAGCGTGCAGGTAGATGCTGACACAGGGCAAATTCCTACCGCACTTTGCAAGTATTATGAGCAAAATGTTATCAAGGCAATCAACACAAATATGGAGGACGAAATTAGCGGTTTTACAGCTTATGTCGACCCTGCACAAGATTTGATAACCTCTGGAGCTTTAGAGATTCAATGCAAGATTGTGCCGACAGCACTTTTAAAAGAGATTAATGTTGATCTCTCATTTTATAACCCTTCAAATAGTGATTAATTATGAGCATGACAAATTTTAACAGTAAAGAGTATGCTTGGGTAGATGTTCAAGTAGCTATACTTGGTAAAGTTGTTAGCGGTTTGCGAGGCATTGCTTACAAAATGAAACGACAAAAAGAACCCCTATTTGCTTCAGGCAAAAAGGCTAGAGGCATACAGCATGGAAAAAAAGAGGTTGACGGTACAGTAACTTTTTTACAATCTGAATTTATTGCACTAAATGCAGCTGCAAAAGCTCAGGGGTATGACGATTTAACCGATATAGATATTGATATTATTATATCATACGTTCCCTCAAGCGGTGTAGTTCAAACCGACAAGGTTGTTACAGCTTCATTTACAGAGGGAGGAGCAGATATAAAAGAGGGCGACCTTTATCAAGAGATTACATTGCCATTTGTTGCATGCGATGTAGAATTTAATGTAGCATAGGGAACTTCTAAAATCTGACTTTCGGAGCTTTTTCGTTTTAAGACTTCATCTTTGAATTTTGCAAATAAAGGTAGTAGGAGCCACTACAACCTATATTCGCAAAATCCAAATCTAAAGCCTTAAAAAGAAAAATCTCTCAAAATCCAGAAATTAGAACTCCCCTTAAAAAGTAAAAATAATGGAAATTACACAAGGACAAATTGAAAGTTGGAAAGCTAAACACAAAGATGTATGGCTAATTGAAGTTGGCGGTAAAAAAGCCTATCTAAAGAAACCAAATCGCCAAGCGTTAAGCGCAGCTTTGGTAATTAGTAAAAACGATACCTTAAAGTACAACGAGGTACTACTTAATAACTGTTGGCTAGGTGGAGACGAGGAGATTAAAGAGGACGACTCACTATTTTTAGGTGTAGCGACCGTTTTAGGAGACCTTGTCGAGATTAAAGAGGCTACACTAAAAAAATTATAAGCCGAACCGACACCGTAGGTAAGCTCGGATGGATGTTTTTAGCAGATGCACTCATTCGAGCCTATTTACATACAGACCCCATGACTCTTACAGACGAGGAGTGGGCGCACCAACTCTTTATGGCGGAATGGATAAGAGACGATATGAGTCAAAGACGAGTGTTATAACACCTCTTTAAACCATTTATAGCACATTACCAATATCGAGCATAAAACAAACGCACCTAATACAAATCTAAATATTTGAAATGCACAATCTAAAATATATGTAAATAACTCTTCCATAATTGCAAATATAATAAAAAAACTGTTTTAAACCAAATAAGATGCCAAATACCACAACATATAAACTCACACTGCTTGATAATATCTCAGCTCCTATGCGCAAAGTTACAGGTGCGTCGGCTGAGGTTATCGACAAGTTATCTGCATTGAGAGATACTCAAGCAAAATGCGAGGGGGTTAACAAATCGTTGGGTGGCTCTTTAGCATCTTTAAGGGTAAAGATGGATATGCTACGTGCGGAAAAGGAGCTTATTGGAACAGATAAAATCGACGATATTCGAACCTACAACAAAGAGATTGCATCGCTTGAAAAGCAGATAGCTAAATTAGATAATATGGGGGATATTGATCCTCTTAAAAATCTAAATACAGCAGCTATAATAGACTTAACTCAAGCCTCAGCCGATGCAATTTCAGACCTTTCAAGCGTAGGTATTGGCTTTGAGCAGGGCACAGCCGATTTATCAGCTATTACAGGTATTGCAGGGAAAGAGTTAGATAAACTAGCTACAAGTGCACGAAAAGTTGGTAAAGATAGTGGTCTAGGAGCTACTCAAGCTATTGAGGCTTATAAACTATTAGCTTCGCAGATTGATGTATCAAAAATAGGGCTTAGTGGTTTAGAGGAGTTACAAAAACGCACCATCACCCTATCGCAAGCAGGTGGTATAACGATGGCAGAGAGTGCCGAAGCTATGGCTGGTACTATTAACCAGTTTGGGCTAGAGGCATCTGATGCAAATCGTATTATCAACATACTTGCAGCAGGTTCAAAATATGGAGCAGCCGAGATACCTGAGCTTGCACAATCATTTAAGGTTGTAGGTGCAGCTGCTAATGCTGCAGGATTAAGTGTAGAAAGTACTGCAGGAGCAATCGAGGTTCTATCTAAAAACAATCTTAAAGGGGCAGAAGCAGGTACCGCACTACGAAATATAGTGCTAAAAATGCAGACCGCTCTAGGTTATGATTTTTCTAAAACATCACTATCTGATGCCTTAGATGATTTAAAACCTAAGATGAACGATGCAGCCTATATGAGTAAGCTCTTCGGGATGGAGAATATCGCAGCAGCTCAATTTTTAGTAGCCAATGCCGATGCAGTGAGTGAGATGACCGCTCGTGTTACAGATAGTAATGTAGCACAAGAACAGGCAGCAATCCGCACTAATACGGTACAGGCGATGATGGAGCGTTGTAGAGCTAAGATTGACAACCTTAAAATTGGCTTTTTCGACCTTATGGGTAGTGGTGCAGGTTATGCAACAATACTATCAGAACAAGCTGTTACTATTTCGCAACTTATCCCTCTGCTTAGTGCAATGCGCAGCGCAATACTGTTTGTAACCTCAGCCGAAAAGATGAAAGCAGTTGCAACATCTATTTCAACCTTTGCAACTAATGGTATGACTACTGCCACAAAACTTTTAAACATGGCGTTAAATGCAAACCCGATATTATTAATTGTAACAGGCATCGGGGTTTTAGTAACTGCAGTTATCACTTGTTGGAATAAATTTGAGGGTTTTAGGGTGGCAGTTCTAGGCTCGTGGGAGGTTTTAAAAGAGTTTGGAGTTTCGCTGTTTGACTCCATCGTCACACCTTTTAAATTAATACTAAAAGGGATTAGTGGTGTCGGTTCGGCAATAGTAAGCCTCGTAAAAGGAGATTTTAAAGAGGCTGCAATATCTGCTAAAGAGGGTTTTAAAGATATAGTGTCTGGTGTAGCGCAAGCTAACCCTATTGGCATTGCTGTAAACACCTACCAAAAGGGGAACTATAAGAAAGCGTGGGAAGATGGAGCACAAAAAGGTCGTGATAGCTGGGCACAATCTCAGGCTAAAACAGAAGAGATTACAAAACCTACTATTAATGATAAAATTGTAGGAGCTACAACTCTCATTCCTACACCGACCACAACAGAATCAACAGCGGTAAACTCTCTGCAAAGTAAAACAAGCGATGGTTTGTCAAACAATATCTTAAATCTTAATGATAATAATGATAATGTTAGCAGCAACCAAAAAAGCTCGTCTTACTCAACAATAATCGACAAATTAACACCAAAATCTGTTAGCCTTTTACCAAAACTTGCAGCTTCGGTAGCATTACCACTTACAGTAGCTGCAACGCCAGCTGATACTTTACCACCACCTTCAGATGCTTACGCTCCACCAAAAAGCGAGATATCAGAAAAGAGCAGCTATTTCGCAGAATCAAACACAATAACCAACGATAACGGTAAACGAATTACAGTCAACAAAGTGTGCGACCAAATAGTAATCCACGTGCAAAACACCGATGGCAAAGGTGCAGAGACTATCAAAGAGGAGATAATGAACATATTAAACGAGTTAAGTGATGGGTAATACAAAATATAATATCGCTGATATTCTAATATCTGCTTTAGGGTATAAAGGCACGCCCTTCCCTGGTGGATTTATTCCACCTACTCCGCCAAAATATGGTGTTAGCGGTGGTGAATATACCTACAATACTACAATTTCTGAAAAAACAAGCTCTGCACTAGGTAGCACCCTACGTAAAAAAGATGCTCAAGGTAATTGGTATTTTCTACCTGTTACGCTTAACGGTGTAGAACTACCAAATACCATAATCTCAATAAAAGGTAAAAAGACTATTGTTGAGACTGCTATGGTGGGTCGTCGGGGAACAGTAAAAGAGCTAATCTCTGTAGACGATTACGAAATAGAGATTGCAGGTGTAGCATTCGAAAGCGACTATCCCGATGAGATGATAGCCGAGCTTAATAATCTCTACACTATAAACGAGTCTATCTCATTAAAATGTGCCCTCACCGATATATTTTTAGAAGATGAAGATAAGGTAGTTATAAAGAGTATCGAATTTCCACCAATACAGGGTTACGAAACATCGCAAGCCTATAAAATGAGCCTTGTAACCGACCGTAGTTTTGAATTAGTAATAGAGTAAGTGCGAGCCGCACAGGCAATAATAAACAAAAATGAGTAAAAATGTTTGCATTATGTTGTGAAATAAAAATTGGTAGTGTAGCCTTTAAAAGCGTACACGATGTAAAGATAAAACGAAGTCTTTACTCTTTAGCAGCTACTGCAGTAATTAAACTGCCTGTTACCGCACTGTTAAAACATAGCGGAGAGCCACCTACATATATCGAAACTGCACAAACGATAAAAGTGGGTGATAAAGTTGAGATAAAACTTGGCTATGATGGCGCACTTAACACCGAATTTGTAGGTTACGTTAAAAAGCTAAACTACAAAGTAAGTAGGGTAAAATAATTATTGGTGTGTTTTTAATAGTGCTATTGGAGATGAGATTTTTTGCTATTGAATTGAAAATATAGTTATTCTACATTGAGATTTAATAGTAAAAAATATCGCTCTAAGAGTGCTGTTAAAAATATGGCAATAATTGTTTTACACTACTTACCTTTAGAGATAGAGTGTGAAGATGAATTTTATCTGCTCCGTTCAATAAATTGTGTTTTTAGTAAAAAAGAGACAACCCTAAAAGAGTGTTTGAACACCATTTTAACAGGTGTTCAAATAGGTGAGGTTGTAAATCTTACACTTAAAAACTTTGTGATTAACAACAAACCAGCCTCATGGGTTTTGAACCACCTAAAAACAGAATATGGTCTTGTAGCTTTTTTTGATATAAACAGCAAGCTATACGCCAGCAAAGCGCACGATATAAAAGGCGAAACGGTTAAATACCGACTTCGCTATAATGTTATCAATGATGACTCTTTAAAGTATCAACTCTCCGAAGATGTTCGGCTAAAGATTAAAGCTATTTGTTACTATAAAGATGGCTCAAAGATAGAGGGTGCTCTGGGCGAAGATGGCGGAGAGCAGCGCACACTCTACTACTATGATGTAAAAGATGCTCAGGAGTTAAAAACCTTAGCAGGTGAGGAGCTAGAGCGATATTCATTTGATGGCTATCGAGGTAAAATCACAACTTTTCTCTTGCCTTACGCTATGCCTGGTATGATTGCAAGTGTAGAAGATACTGTATATAAAGAGAGAGGTGGAGATTATTTTATTGAGTCTACCGAGGTGTCGTTTGGCACCAGCGGTGGGCGTAGAACTGTTGAAATAGGACTAAAATTATGAGTAAAGAGATTGACGAGCTAAGACGAAAATTTAAAGCTCAATTTGGTGGCGACTCCGATATAGTTTTTCAAGGGGTTGTTACAGAGGTAGACGAAACAGAATTTACCTGCACTGTTAAACGTGACGATGCAGTCGATTACTTCGATGTTCGGCTTAGGGGATTGGTAAATTCAGGACTTCAAGGCTTTGCATTTATCCCGAAAGTTGAGAGTACAGTATTAGTTTGCAGAATTGGTAAAAGTAACGAGCTTTTCGTTTGCCAATTTACCGAAATTGATAAAATGATTTTTACTGATAATGATTTAATATTAACAGTAGATACCGAAAAAATCGAACTTTTGAAAGGTGAAAATATCACTATCAATTTAGATGTTGATAGGTTAGAGTTTTTAAATAGTAGCTCTATAATCAAGATATCGGCAGATGGTTTAACCCTAAATAGGGGTGATTTTGGTCTTAAAAAAACATTAGAAGATCTACTCACTGCTATTAAGGCATTAACCGTAACGACAGGAACAGGACCAAGCGGCACACCTATAAACGTAGCCGATTTTATCAAAATAGAACAAGATTTACAACAATATATGGAGGCTTAAATATGGCACTAGTACACGCAACAATTAAAAATGAGGTAAAAGCAGCTTTTACCGAAGTTATGAACCAATCAGATGACGATAGAGAGGGCGCAATTGATAGGCTCTCTGATAAAATCGCCACTGCCGTTGAAAATGCTATTAAAAGCATGACGATAACATATAGTACTGGTTTAGTAGCCCCAACTGGTGCTGTTACAGGCACATTCACCTATACAATAACATAAAACACTTATGAAAGATTACAAACAACTCACCGATGGAGATTTAGACCTATCGTTAGGCGATTTACAAGTGACCGAAAGCACCGAGCAGCACAAACGAGATATACTCCTTTCCGACAAAGGGCATATTAGAGATAAATCCGAAGCAGGTGTTGGTATCTTTACCTATCTGCTAGATAACGAGCCAGAGGATTTTCTCCGTGCTACACGGCTTGAGTACTCTAGCGATGGTATGAGTGTAAAAAAGGTTGCGCTTACAGATAAGTATGAATTAGAAGTAGATGCAGAGTATGAAAACAGTTAATGTAGAAGATAATCAAACATTACTAGATATAGCAATGCAATATTACGGTAATGCAGAGGCGATAGGTGAGCTACTATCTAATAATCCTCACCTTACAAACGATGCTCAATCTGTAATTGAAGAAAATCGCTCTCTTGCGGACTTCTACCCCGATATAACATTAAAGATAGGCTTAGCGGTCTACATCGACGATGATAGCCAACTTGTAAGAAAAACAGTAGTAAAGAAAATAGATAGAAGTGTTAATACATATACCTCATCACAATGGCAAGAACAATTAATGAAATAGAAGAGACTATAACCTCTAATCTTGAAGCAACATTTACACTCTCTACCTCAGCAGCTGCAGAGTGGAGATTGTGGGTGCACTGCATGGCATACTGCATTTACTCTTTTGAGGTGGTGCTCGACCTTTTTAAGGCTGAAATGGATGCAGATGCAGAGAAAGAGGTTGCAGGTTCGCTAACCTGGTATGGCGAAAAATGCTACGACTTTCAGCTGGGTCACGAGCTGCTTTTTAACGAAGTTACAGGACTAAGTAGTGTAAAACAATTATTGCCATATTCTTAATAGCACTCTTGGAGCGATATTTTTCACTATTAAATCTCAATATAGAACCACTATATTTTCGATTCAATAGCAAAAAATCTCATCTCCAATAGCACTATTAAAAATACACCAATAATTATTTTACCCTACTTACTAGAGTATAGCTCAACCGATGAAACCGCAAAAATCATTAAAATAGCCTCCGTAAATATAGACGATTATACCATCTATTTTAGAGTAGCAACTAGAAATGATGAAGATGAGATAGTACCGCTTACCGATTTACAGCTTCTAAACTTCAAAAACTACATAGATGCTATAAAATTTGCAGGAACTAAAACACAAATCATCTCTACCGATGCCGACTCCGTGCGCTATAACATTACTGTTTATTACAATCCTGCAAACCCTGTTGCAACAGTAGAGAGTGAGGTTCTTGCAGCCCTTGATGAGTTTAAAACCTCTCAGAAATTTGGGGGTATAATCTACTGCCATAAACTTGTCGAAGCAGTTACAGCAGTAAATGGAGTTACCACTGCAAAACTAATAAAACTAGAGACCTGTAACAGTGAAGATGAAACCTTTGTAGAGGTAGATACCTTGGTATACCTCCATGCAGGTTATTTCAACTTCACCGAAGATAGCACCTTAACATTAACATCTATAAACGATATGTAGTGATGAATGTAATTTTAAATTTCAAGGAGATTATCCGCCAATATGTAGCACCACACCGTAGGCAAGTTAATAGACTCGGTTGGCTTTACTCATTAATTGACCTTACTTCGATATGGGATAAATTTGCTATTTGGCGAGTATATTACCGCTATAAAGTACACGTAACAAGCCAGCATCAAAGCCTACAAGGGCACCTTAACAAAACCTTTGGTGGTGGAATAATAGTAAAAAGCTACGACGACCAATTTTTAGAGATTGGTTTAAACTCTGAGGAGGCTCACTGGGTGATGTTCAACCCCTATCAAGAGGTTGCGCTCGTAGGTGAGAGCGGTGTAAGCTTTATAGATGTAGACTTTATAGTCTATGCCCCCTCAAGTGTAGATATTAATCTACTATCAGTAGAAATTGAAAGATATAAACTAGCCGATAAGGCATATAAAATTATAACATCTTAAATTATGAAACGACACGTACAATCATTAGGAGTTAGAAAATGGTCGGGCGACGACCTATTAGACCTGCAAGGCGAAGGACTTAAAATATCAGATGGTTTCTTTTCTCAGTTTGGCAATTGCGCTATTACAGGTGTGAAAGTTACTGAAAATAGCGTATCTGATGAGGTAAGCTACACCATCTCTGAGGGGTTGGTTAGCATAGATGGCATGGTACTCCCATTTGCTGGTGCTACTGAAGTTGAGTTATTTCCTGTCTACCTTAAAAAATCAGAAACCCACGCTACTCGTGAGTATGCCGATGGTGTTGTAAGAGATATTTCGATTGCCTATTACGCTGAATTAGTTGCTGCTGAGCCAGAGGATGAAAGTTATCTAAAAATCACAGCTGATGGAACCGCTAGGTTCTTTGAAAAAGAGTGGTTTGACGATATTGATACAAACCTTACCACTTTAAAAAATAAAGATAGCCTTATAATGGCACTTCTGCAGCAAATAACAATCCCTACACTATCTTCTGAACCAACCTCTACAACTTTAACCTACCAAATAGACGATGTTACCTATAACTTCGTAATAGGTCAACAATGCCGAGTTCTTAATAGTGAGTCAGGCGATTACACCTTCTATTACGTTGCAGATATAATCTCAGATACTGTAGTATGGAAAACAGTTGGCAGTGGTGATGGCGGAGCTTATGCAGCACCAACTTTGGACGAGATACCAGGGGAAGATACTTTAACCTATACAGCCGATGGAGTCACTAAAACCTTTCTTATTGGTCAACAGTGCCGATACTACGATACGGAAAACGAAAAGTATGTGTTTTATCAACTCTATGATATTGACTCTGACGATAAAGCAGATTGGCAAATTGCTGGGTCGGATGGTTCTGCCTTTGAAGAGCAAATATCAATTACTTTGGTTAGTAATCAAGGTGCTAATGACACCTCATTAGATGACAAAATAGTCACTATAACATGGGATGGTCAAGATGAGCCTTTAGAACTTACATGGAGTGGCTCACTATTAAAAGCTACAATACCGATGTCGGTACAATATACTGTAACTCCACCCACAATTAGTGGTTATACCTCTGCCGAGGCTCAAAGTTTTATGGCGATTGGTGCTAATAAACGACAAGTTGATTTTACTTATTCGTGCGAAAAGGTCACAGTAAATGTTACTGCTGATAATGAAGCCGATACATCGGGCAGAACAGTGACGGTCAAACACACAACAACGGATGCCGTTCTCGGTAGTGGCACAGGTTCTGAGGTTGTAGTAAGAGTACCTACTGGCACGCCTTATACAGTTTCTGCTGATAGTTGGGATACGTATATCGCACCATCTTCACAATCTTTTACTGCTAATCAAGCTACTCGTATAATATCATTTGAGTATGAAAAAATCACGAATGGAACAATTACGTTCGATAATTCAATAAGTGACCCCGCAAATATCTCGGGCGATATTAATGACGGTGTAATAGCTACTATTCTATCAAAATTTAGACGTTGTTTGTGCAAAAAAACAGCTGATGGAGCGGTTACTATCCGCTATTTGAAAGATGCCGATAGCACTAAATACGACGATGGTACAACTGCGGTGTTATCAGGAACAGAGGGCGACGTAATGGTAAATTTTCCAGAGTTTTACTATAAATACAACTCTATTAGTAGTTCAGAATTTAGTTATTCATTTGCAGAATTTAACGTTGATGGTGCATATATCCATGTGCCACACAGTCTTGTTGGGGCTTATAAAGGATATATATCGAATAATAAATTATATTCTCGAAGCGGAGTTGAGCCAACAAAAGGTGAAATATTTACGGAGTGTGAAACATACGCAAGCAATAGAGGTAACGGCTATCAACAAATAGACTTTCAGCAACATTGTATTATTGCATTTATGCTGTATGCAAAATATGGGAACCGCAATATTCAAGACATACTAGGAGCAGGAGGTGTTGCTTATGATGAGACGGCAACTGGAACAACAAATTTAACAGGAAATGCTGACACTGAAAACGAAAATGCAAGTGGAAAATATGTCTGTGGCTTAGGTGTTGAGGGTGTATTTGGTGGATTCGCAGAATGGGTATCGGGCATATCTATCACAGACTATATTTGGGAAATTACTGACCCAGACGGAACTACAAGAAACATAACTGCGCCAAGTTCGGGTGGATGGGTTAAAAATGTAGCAGCCGAAAACGGAACTTATTTTGACCTTGTACCAACCGCTTGTGACGGCAGCTCAACAACTTATTACGCAGGCTCTTATTCGTGTGGAGCAGGTGGACCTGTTTATATGAGGCGAGCGGATGACGGTGTTGCAAGCTCGGGTGCGAGACCCCTTTGGGCCGACCTTGTTTTCACCATCGGTTCTCGTATCGCTTTCAGGGGCGAAATCACGGAAGCACCCAGCGTCGCAGCGTTCAAAGCACTAGAAGTATTATAATAAAAATAAACCAATGAAAAGAGTAAAAGGAACCACAGGGTTAACACAACTAGAGTGCATAAACCCCAACAAAAACCGCTGGTCAATCCGCTTCGACATCCAACCAAACGAAGAAGATAGCGCAGCAGGTGTAAACTACTGGGAAGAAACCCTCGACCATGAACCAACACTACTAGAAGTAAAAGCAATAGTATCACAAGGAGTAGACAGCTACGATGCCAGTGATGAAATCAGCGATTTTAGCATAGGTGGAGTATCAATGTGGTTAGACAAAACAGCTCGCACAGGGCTTGCCCTAACCATCACCACGCTGCTATCAAACATCGAAGCCACCATCCGTAACTCATCCACAGAATTAAGCGAAGCCGAGATTCTAGCAGCGATAGAGTCACAAACCGCCAACGAGTCAGTAAGGCTATGGTCACTAACCACACCCCCAGTCTCGTTCGACCTCCCAGTTCTGCAAATGCAGATGGCACTAGGCACACTAGAGACCTACGCCAAAGCCACCTACGACCAAACACAGCAACACAAAGCCACAATCTACACCCTCACCACCACAGAGGATGTACTCACCTACAACTACAGAGCAAACTATCCCCCAAAGATAGTCCTCTAAACCAAAAAACCACAAGGGGCAAAAAAAGGGAACCCTAAAACAAAAAAGTTTCAGAATCCCCCTATAAATACCCCCGGCCTATTAGTAG
>JAWXTR010000042.1:0-22913 GCA_044433365.1 Rikenellaceae bacterium | reverse complement strand
TAGTCCAACTATAATCACTACTAATTGTAATGAGGGTTAAACTATTTGCCATCAACAATCCAAAGTAGAAAGAGATAACTATATTATCTCCAGCATCCTTTGCAATGGTGATAGGTACAATAAAATCAATATCAGTTGAATTAGCATAACCACCTACCGATATTTTATCCATTTCACCTAAAGCGGATAATAAGCTGTTGTAGTATGCTTCTGTTACAGTGCCTGTGGTTGTTAGTAGGAATTGTGTAATATCTAAGTTTTTATTTGCTTCAGCAACCCAATTCCCAATCTGCCCAACAGTAACATATTCATCTTCACTAATAACTAACTTTTCATCACCTGTAATCTCGTCTTTTTCCGTAAGTTCATCAAAATTTTTAATCATAACTAATAACCTATTAATGTTCCGTTATACCCGACTTCTGTTCCATCATAGCTGATTACAATCAGCTCGCTAGTAAGCTGCTTAACTGTAAGCTCAGCACAAGTAACGTTATCGGGCATAACAACTCTAAATTTCAATTCTCGTTCGTTTCCATCGTTACAACAATTAGCAGAGAGAGCAACGTTAGTTGTGCCCTCTGTGCCCTCTGTAACTTCTATATTTAGCCAATCAAATACCATATTAATTACTGATTACTTCCTCTATATACCATGCAGCGTTAGCCGTAACCTCTACATTTTTGATTACGTTTACTTCGTCGTTATCAAACGAAATTGAGGTAGGAGTAATCGAAATAGCGTAAGCATCGCCAGCAGCTTGTGAGATAGCTAGTGTTAGGATTGTAGACCCTGAAACAGGGTTTTTAATAACTACGCTACCTGAGCGTTCCGAAGCTGCAACAGCTTGTGCGGTAACTGAGATTGTAAGTGTTGTATCTCCTGCAGTAGCAGAGTTAGCAGAGATTGAGAACCAATCTGTTGAAGCTCCTGCCTTACTTAATGAAATAGCCTTGTTAGCGGTAATCACTACATCGACTGACGATGCAGCATTAGAGAACTGCGCAATAGTAGACGGATTAGCAGATATTGTAATATCGGCATCGGCTGAGGATTGATTTATTGTGTATGTACCTGCTGTTTGGTACTCTGTACCGTCCCAATATTCTATAATTATCGGGATTACCTCTTCTGCTGACGTTGTATTAGTTGTAAAGCCAAAGCTAATTACTGCTTCGTGCTTGTCTGCTTTACCTAAAGTGGATGTAAACGTACCTACAAGTTCGTTAACTGTGTAGGCTGATGCACTTTTAAGCGTAATTGCCTTTTCGCTCGTAGTAGAGACTCTAAATTTCTCTGAGTTTGTACGCACTGTCACACTAGCAACGATAGCATCCCAAGCAACATCATCTGACGTTGCTAATAGCTGCATAGACTGTGCAGCCCCTGCGATGGTGACTGTTGCAACGGCTGAAGCATCTCCTGCAACTCCTCGAAATTGCTTGGTGTAATTACTTCTACCTGTGTGCTCGGTGGTGTATTTAACCCCTACCTCGTGAGTTCCTGCTGTTCCGCTCTGAACCCCTACTTCTATTTTTCCTAAATTAAGTACTGCCATATTTAAAATATTTCTTCCAGATACCAATCGGTATCTGATTTAATAGTAATTAATTGCTCCTGCTGATAAGCGGAGTAATCGAAATATATATTATCGGGTGTGAACGAAAATTGCTCAATATCGAACAGAATCACCCCTTGAAAGACTACTAAAGAGGGTTCACGCCCTCTGTAGGCTATGCCTTTTAGCTGACGACCGAACATTGCTATTCCCATACATAAAAGTTATTTTGGTCGTTTTTACTGCTTTCGATTGCTTCTTCTCGGGAATCGGAGTAGTAGATGTTTACGCTGTCGCCTTTTAGGATTGTGCCAAGAAAACAAGAGAGAGCAGTTTCTCCACCGCAATCACTCCATGAGTTTATCTCAGCTTCACTACCTGTTTGTGCAAGCTCTACGATATATTCAAACTCTCCATCGGGCAAAGTGGTAGTAGTGCTCTGATTTCCCACTTCCGAAGTTAATATTAGTGTTTCAGCAATGTTTTTACCTAGTGCACTGTCTTGTATATTAACATACGCTTCATTACGACAAACGACAACCTGATTATCGGCTACAAGTGCAACCTCAACCTCGTAATCACCGCATAAATCGACTGTTGAGAATGGAGCAGAGACAAACATCGCCCCTTTTTTCGTCAGTGTAAACATATGTTTTAGCATACCGCTACGATTTAGCGACATCCTAATATCTAATCCCTCTAAATCTTGTAACTCTATAAAGTCGCTATTGCTATCTGATTTAGCAGAGCGATATAGCACCCTGCCAACAAATACTAAATTTTCTCCTCTTTTCATTCGTTTATCTCCTTATTAATTACTAGCGTTACGTTAAATTCACACCATACTCTACCGCTTGTGAGTACATCTAGTTTTGACACCTCTGAACTACTGTAATAGCAGCTAAATTTCTTAGTTACTCCCTGTATAGTGTATTCTATCTCTCGTTCGTTCGGTTGCGTTAGATTGTAAAAAAACGCATTGTAATTGCGCCAAAAAGTTACTCTATCAGGTGCGTTTATCAAAAACTTCAAGTTTGCGTTTTTTGCTTTGTATTTTACCACCTCAGCATCGTAAACTACACCATCTATAGCGGATGTGTTGATAGTGAGGTTAGGTTTTACTGCTGCTTGCTTTAAAAGCTCAGCATCTGTACCATTTAACACCCAAATTCCGTAGCTAGATAAGTCTACATCGTCAATCTTATATCCTTGTTGCCATACCTCTGTGAGTGGTGTAGCTGCTAGATATTCGTAATCCCGAAAAGGGAAATCATCAGCTAACGTTATTGAAAAGCTACCCGACTTGATAAAGAGCGATGTACTAGAACTACTAACATATCGAAGTTTAAGAGTTTTGCCAATTTCGGTCATATTAAACTCATGATATGCACCATCTGAGAGTAGTTCTATAAGTGCTGTGACCTGTATTAGCTCCTCTGCAAAGAATTTGATGGTGATTTGTCTACTTTCAAACTTCGGAGCAGATAAATCTACCTCTACACCATCTTCCTCCGCCCAGTCGTTTATCGTAAACGCTTTAAACTTCGGGAACTGCGCTACACTTTTGTAGTTGTACTGAGCAACGAATACTCCGTAAGTCTCGAAAATAGGTACTTCGTCTATGTATAATCTATCAGTCATTTACTTTATTTTTATGCCTTTTACCCTAATTGTGTCAATTGACTGCTCCATTTTATACATGTGAGATTCAATTGCTTCTAGCCTTGCGGTATTAGTATTAATGCCTTTTAGCTCCGAAAGCTGCTGAGATGCAATATCTCGCATCCTCTCCATGTGAGTTGCAAAGCCATCTATATTTATTACTGTTGACTTCTCACCTGACCCTAAACCCAAATGGCTGCGGATAGCGGATAAATCCGCCCGAATAATTGCGGTGTTTTCGTTGATTCCAAAGGTGTGTGCTTGCATTACGGTTAATCTACCATCTAGTACATCCACACTCTCTTGTGATGCTGTTATTCCGCTTGATGATGTTGAGGTTCGGTCGGAGTTGCTAGCAGAGCCTAAGACTTCACTTTGAATTTGTTTTAAGCTCTCTCTGTCTTGTTCAGCCTTTTCTGAGATGCTTTCCCAATCAGCTTTTAGGTTGGCAAGCTCTGTATCATCTAAATCCCCATCTTTCATAAAGTCCGAATATTTGTCGTACCACTTGGTTAGCATCTCGTTATATTTGGTATCCATAAGGGATTGAGCTAATGAGTCGAGCATCATATTTGCAAAGTTTTCAGCGAAATCTTCTGCATCGTCATTCATATCCATTAGAGTATCTTTGAAATCGTCCTCTAATGAGTCGAAAGAGATACCTGTTAAACTCTCTTTCATGGTATCGCCCAGCTCAGCAGTTTCTTCGCTAGCATCAATTACCTCTTGTGCATAATCTCTTACCTCTTGCGGTAATCTACCCCATACTTCCGAATGGTCTAAAATAAATCGTTCCCAATCACTGCCAACCATAGAGAAAAGGTCGTCACTGCTTAAATAATCACCAAACTCTTCGTTAAATTTATATCCCTCGGAGTGTTTAAACATACTAGCACCTGACGAAAACCAACTTTTCAGAGAGGATGCAGCAGCTTTTTGCTTAGCACTCACCAAATCGAGAGCCTTATTATATTCTGCAAAAACGGAGGATTGTTTAGAATTTTCTAATAAATCCTTTTGTTTGTCGATTAATGTATCGTATGTTTCAACTAATGTATTGTAAGCATCTATTTCCTCCTGTATAGCAGCTTGTTTGTTGCCATTGATAAGATTATATAGTTTTGTAACGATACTTACCACCGCACCAATAACCGCAAGTATCACCGATGCACTTTCAACCGCTTTTAGAGCTGCTGAACCTGCTTTACCAGCTGCGGTCATTCCCGATACTCCATTTTCAACAAGCATTACTATACCACTAATCATTGATATTGTAGATGCTGTTATATCTCCTGCTGCGCTAATAGTCTCACCGACAACGCCACCGATAGCTTCGCCTATTTCGCTGAAAGAGCCTACACAATCTTTTAGTTGAGACTCCATGTCTTGCCACTCTTTAAGAGTGCGACCGTTGGATGTATTATTGTTTTTCTCTTTCAGTCTAATACATTTCTCTATCCCTTTGTTAACAGCTTGAATTTGCGCATTTTCTTTGCCCCCTGAACTAATAAGCAACCCACTCTTAGCTTTTTGGAGCTTAGCTATCATTTCATCAATAACCTTGTCGGTTGTCTCAATTCCTAGAGCTTCAAAATCTCCGATTGTGGCTAAAACTTCATCGTTAAGGGATTGAAGTTTGCTCTCGTAATCTTGATTTTCAGCATCTACATCACTCTGACTACCGCCTTTTTTAGAGATAAACCCTAGCTTTTCTTTGTGCTCTGCTTCCAATTCTGCGTACTGCTCTTTGAAAGTTTTGAAGGAGTTTAGTCTTTCGTTGTATTGCTCTTGTAGTTTTTGAGTTTGTTCTTGCTCTGCCTTGATGGCTTCATCCGCTTGCTTCCTTTTTTCGCTGACTGAATTTAAACTACTGATAGACCCACGGTGTGAATCAATTTGACCATCTATATTAGCAATTTCATCAGCATCAGTTAAAGAGCTTCTAACTGTTAGTAACTTTTGGATTTGCTCCTCATACCATGCGATAGAGCCTTTGATTAGCTCTTTATCTTCGTCAGCAACGGGATTTAAACCCCCTCTACCTTGTTTAGTTTCTCCACCTAGAGAGGTGAAAACCTTTTGAGCTTCGTCAAGACGATTTTTAGCATCATTAAATGCTTTTGTTGTTACTGAGTCCCTATCTTTTTCGATTGCTTCGTAGGCTTTTTTTGCATCTTGCCACTCTTTTTGTGCTGCTCGGTATTCTTCTCCGTAGATGGTTTCACTTGAAATTTCACCACCATCTTCGGTTTTTTTACCTGTTTCATCCACACCAAATTTAACACGTGCTTTTTCATCAAATTCATCAGTTGCATTTTGAGCAGCTCTAATCTTGGCTATATAACCATCTAAACGAGCATCGGCTACAATCGTTCCTTTATCCTGTACGTTGTCGAGAATGCTTACAGTCTCTGCATCTAGCTCTTTACGCTCTAGTATTGCATTACGTATTTTAGTGTAGACCTCCAACCCTTTTTCATCTCCTAAGTCTTTATACAATCTATCCTGTATCTTGCCTAAATATAGGCTCATAGTCTCAGATAATTCAGATTGTTGTTGAGTGCTAAACGCTTCGTATTGACGAGCTCCAAATGATTTTGCAATAGCTACTGATAATTTATTGTAAGCATCTTCGGTTAACCCAACTTTCTCTATCTCTGCTTCTAGTCCAGAGTAGTATTTACTATATCCAGATACAATCTTGTCCTTTACGGTATTGTAAGCATCTGTGCCTTTTTCTAATGCTGATAATTCACCTTTGAGTTTAGCCAAATTACTTTGCTCGGATAATACATTTTTGTTGAAGTCTGAAATATTATCATTAAGTGCTTTTTGAGCTTTTGATGCACTATCGGCTTTTTCAGAAAACGCCCAATAAGCCGTACCAACAGCAACTACCGCTGTCACTAATAGCGCATAAGGATTAGCTTTTGCAGAAATATTAAAAGCTTGTTGTGCAGCCGTAAGCAGTCCAAGTTCTTTGCGGAACATCATAGTTAAGCGTATGTTATCTGCAAGCATACGTGATTTTTCTATTGCAGCAATTGTGATTAATGCAGCCTTATAAGAGCCATAAGTGGCAATTAGAACACCTAAAACCTTTTCAACCTCCTCATAATGTTCAACTAAATAAGAAGCACCTGAAACAGCACCCGAAAGCACTCCCTCAGATTCAGAGCCTATTTTGTTGTACATTTGAGTGATAGCATCTTGTAGATTTGACACTTGACCTGTAAGAGTTGCAGCGATTGCAGCGTTAGAGCCTTGAACACCCTCTAACTCACCTAACGATAAGATATAATCACGGATAGATGAAGCAGTAAAATCAACTTGTGTAGCTTGTTCTTTAAAAGTAAACGTTACTTTGTCACCCTCTTTGCTTGCACGGATACCAAACTCTTTTAATCGCTCAAATTCACCTGTCTGAGCATCAATAATCGCTTCCGATAGTTGGTCAAACCCCTTACCTGTCGAACTAGCTAAATCACCTAGCAGGGTCATTTGTTGCATAGTAGGAATAAAGCCCTGATTTGCTAGCTTCACAAATGAACCAGTTAGTGCATCCACCTGAAAAGGTGTAGTAGCTGCAAAATCTTGAATCATTTGCATGGATGCTTTGGCTTTTGTTGGGTCGCCTAGAGTGTTTGATAAAACAGCCTCAAAGGTTTGGAATTGACCACGAACGTTAATCAACTCCATTCCGAACTGTCGTATCTGGTCGATACCAAACCCAATACCAATAGCAGCACCAACATTTTTGATGTATTTTGTAAGGGATTGGAACTCATATTTTGCATCATTGCTTATACCCTTAAAAATAGATATAGATTTGTTTGCATCAGCTTGTAAGCCTGCATTATCTATGCCGAGTCCGTACCATATTTTTCCATCTTCGCTATTCATACTCTATGTCTAAGTTTTTAAAATTTTCTGGATTGTTAGCATCCTTTGATTCATCAAATTTTGGTTCGCTATCTTTTTTATTGCTGTTGTATGTTGGAGTAGCTAAAGAATATAATTTTGCAGCTTCACAGGTCATCTCTAATACCTCATTTGGTGTAATTCCTAGATTTTTGCAAGTCCCTAGTATTACTGCCCAGATACTGTCGTTTTTATCTTCGTCGCTTTTATCAGATTCACTTTGCTGAGGGAAATGATAATGTTCAAAAAAAAATCAAGGTTTTGCTCTCCTAGCGATGCAGTAATAAGATTGTAAAGTTCTTTTGCAGAAAATTCATCTAATAATTTTTTTGCAAGTGGTTTCACATTATCCCAGCTTCTAATGGTCCAATCAAAAATCTTCCACTCTTTTTTCATGCCCTTATGTCCTAAAATGAGAATAGCTGCAATCTCCCCAATTACAGCGCAATCTTTAGCATAGCACAAAGCGATATTTGTTGCCTCGTCATTTGTTGCAGGATTAGGTATTTCAGGGAGCTTTGCAATCCACTGAGAAGCAGATATTAGTGTTGCAATTGTTGGTTTACTAATAAGCATCTTTTTACCGCCAACAGTTATCTCTATCGGGTTGTTTAAAACACTATCTGCTACAAGTTTTTCGATATGGTTGTTTGTCATAATATCAAGTATTAGCGGAGAGTAGAGGATTCGAACCTCTGTATCGTTGCCGATAAATAGTTTAGCAAACTATCGCATTAAGCCACTCTGCCAACCCTCCATAGTGCAGTTTTATCGACAAACTGCAAAACGAGGACTTTCCCTTTGTCAACTTAATAAAATCACATTAAAAACAAGCGTTATTCTGATGCTCCCTCTTGCGTTACAGTCACTACGCTTTTCTTGTTATCAGCAGTGAGCGTAACACTTGCTGTTCGGGATGATGTATCTGTGTTTTCCGTAACCTTTACTGTTGCAACCTTAGCAGCAGCAGTTACTGTACACCAGTTTTGATTTGATGATGCTGTTACGTTTCCTGTTGATGTTGCGGTCACTGTTTTACCTGTTGTATCTTCGGATGAAGTGAATGATAGGACTGATGGGGTAATAGATAAATTACCTGCTTTGCGGAATTTTTTATACCAGTTTTCAGGCACGTAATCGTCATCTAAAAGAGGAAGAATTGCAAATTCAATATCTACATACTCACCCTCTTCTTCTGAACGACCTGGCTTGAAGGTAACAAGACAGTAAGGAGCACGAATACCTATCGCTCCTACGTTTTTAGGCGAGACCTCAACAGCCCAATAGCCTTGAACAACGTGAGTTAATACTTCAAGTTCGCCTGTATCTTCGTTAATTTCACCCAGTCCAAAATTTACATACAACTCTTCTGGTGGCTCCATGATACGAGTTTTTAAGGCTAGTGCACCCTCCCCTTGTTCATAAGCTACTTGGATTCCACCCGTGGCTTTTGCACTCAGAGATTCACCATCAGTGGGTTCTAAGGTGGTAGATTTATCTTTAACTACGCCCATTGCAAACATTTCAGTGGGCATTGCATTCGTTTCTGTGGAACGTCCAGTTTTAATTGCTGCTTTGCTCCACGACATTTTTAAGTTCTTTGCCATATTCTTAATATGTTAATAATTTATACTTCAATTTAATTACAATAAAGTGCTGATTAATATCGGGTTCGGCTTCTGTGTAAATAGCTTGACCTAGCTCAAAAAGATAATCATTACTTTCTTCGATTAAGGTTTCCGCCCACTCATTAGCCATTACCTCTATATCTTCACACCTTTGACCATCTTCCTCATAGACTCCGTTTGAATAAGGATTTATATCGCTTACATAGATATTGATAGTTACAATCCCCTGCTGAATTTGGTCTGCATCACCAGTAGTAAATATTACTATCGCATCTTCTAGTTTGGAATCTCTCGGTCGAGGACTTTTAGATTTAGGGGAGCTTTGTTTATAGACATCCCCTGATAGCTGAGAAGCAAAAGTTGAATTTCTTAATCGAGTGTAAACATCATGTAATATCTGTTTTGCTGTTAGTTTCATCGTTTACTGCTTAACTTTTTTACAAGTGCTTTTACTAACTTGTCGGCTAGAATCTCTGCACTATCTAATACATTGTATCCTTTAGCTGATACGTATTTAGCGTAATTCATCCCTGCAACGACAATTATAACTATACCTCGGTTTTCTTTGGCTGCTAATTCTCTTAAAAATGCCCCACCTTGTTTTCTCCCTTCTTCGCTATCTCCTTTGCATTTTAGGTCAACTATTCGCCCATTATCGATTACCACATAACCTATCGAGCTACGTAAGCATCCTGATTGGTCGGTGTTTGAGCCATTAATCCTACCATCGTTTATACATTTTTCGCCAATTATCATAAATTGACGGATGATAGTATTATAAAGGTTTTTTAGTCCTCTTTGCAGGGGATTAATGAAAGCTGAATCGGGTGATTTTTGAAAAAATGTTTTTGCCATTATGTAAGAATTTTAGCATCTCCTATAAGGTCGAGGTATTCGATTGATTTAGATGAAAACTCACCTTTTAGTCGGTTTTTAGAATCAACTAGCTTAAACTGCTCATTTCCGTTGTCATCTATTGCGTGCTCTTTAATGCTGAATCTTTCTGCATCTCTTATTGATACGAATATTTCATATCTAAAAGCTGTTACTGACCCTGTATTACTTTTGGCTAGCAGATTTGCTGCTATCGCTCTCCATTGACACGAAATAGGCTCACTCCAACACGGTTTTGGTTGAATCGGATAACCTGTTTCAGGGTCTCGACCACCACCTGTTGTTTTTTTAAACTGCACATATCCATTTACCCTTATCATAGTCGTATGAATGTTGTTTTAGGAGATAACTCGCTTATTATTCCTAATTCTTTGCATAAAGAATTATAGTAACTTGTGATACCACTAACGTTACGTGATATAGATACTCCGCCTTGGCTTATATTAGGGAAAGCAAGCACTGTGGGAATAAATTTACAAATCTCTTTTTTTATCAAAAGCAGGTCATTTTCAGAAATATTTGCATCAAGATTAACAGTAGTACTCATATCTAAAAGGTCGGCTTCCGACACTTGAATGCCGAAAAACCTAAACCTTTCTGTTATATACTCCCTTGCTGTCATTAACCTAGCATTGTTGACAAGTTGAAGTTAACCACCTTGTTTGGTGCTTTGAAGTTAGGAATCCACTCAGCTCCATACTCCATAAAACGACCCTCGTCGGTACGAACGTTAGAAACATACATACCACCCTCGCTACGTGTGTAGGTTTTGCCAGGGATAGGGTCGATAATCTCGTAAGGCGTGTGATACATCATTTTTCCTAAATCTTCTGATTGGAAAAGTGAAATTCTATCATCTGCAAAACATTTTTCAAAAGTACCGTCCTCTTTTTCTACCATATCCTCGTTAATTACGATTGCTGGTAGTCCGATACCTGTAAATACTTGCGTTGCCATTTGAGAGGTGATAAGTCCAGTAGCTAAAGACATTTCATCTTTATTGCTTAAAATCATTTTGAATGTAGAACCAAATTCAGCACAACCTACAATAGCCTTATTAAAGGTGGAGCGGTTCATCTCAATAGTTTGGAAAGCACCGAATCTCGTTTTTAATTGCTCCAACTGCGCCTTTAAGTAAGAAATAAAAGTATTTTTCTCGCTTGCTGCTGTTGTGATAAACTCAAATGGCAATTCCATATCTAGCATTTCAATACCTTCTGGGTTATCAGCCATTTTTACCTCAGCCTTACCTGTTGAGCGTAACGAACCAGTGACTAAATCCATTCTTTTGTGAGGAGCTAGAAGCACTTGACGGAAGTCGTTAACTATATAGTCGATAATATCATTTAATGCTGATTGTTGGTCGACTGTTTTAGCTACATTGAATTTGTCAATAAGAAGCTGCAGCATTGCCAAACGGTCGTTATCCATTTGGTATTTATCACCCAAACAAGCAACTTCACCATAACCAGAACCTAAAGACCTGCGGTTTCTTAGAGGTTTGTTTGAGTTTGCACCAATGATACTACCTGCCGTAACACCTGTTACTGTCCCTAGATAAGTCTTAAAAGTTCGTGTTTGTGTAGGTTCAAATTGAAAATGTCGTTTCCAATAAATCACATCGAGACCCATTGCAAGAGTTCTATCAATTACCGCTTTAACTATATTTGCATCATTAAGCAGTGTGGTGATTGTTAAATTCATATACAAAAAAATTAAAGGGTAAATAAAAATCTTGCTCCTAAATCTGTTTTGTCTTTAGCAGAAAAAGGGATAGGTAGTTTAGATGGTTGAATTTCGTAAATTGAACCAATTGCGTCTACTACTGCACCATCTTCTACTTTTGTAACTGCATAATTAAGAGCATTTGCTTTGTTTTTTTGGGTTGTTCCACCTACTGCGGATGCTTCAAATAGCACTGTGCCTTTTGTAAGTGCTGCTGCAATAGCCGATACTGTAAGGATATCATAATCTGCGCTAGATTTGTCGATAGCCGAGATTGTACCGCCTTTAGTTCCGTTGCCGATATGCATACCTACGTATGCTAGTGACTCTTTTTTGATTTTTAGTGATGTTCCACCGCTTGTGAAATCCTCAGCGACTTCAACGTTCTTAACAGCTACCGCTCTACGTGTAGTAAAGTCGATGCTAATAGGTGCTAACGATGGCAAATAAGAACCTACAACTAATTTATCGTCTACAAGATTAAAACCCCCACTAAAGCGATAACACGTGTCGAAACGTGCAGCTTCTTTAGCGACCTGAATAGGGTTTAAATTGTACTTCATTCCTGCTGGCATAATAAAAATTTTAAATGATTATTTTTTTGAGAGTTCCTCAGTTCCTTTATTGATTAAGTTTGCAATCTCACTAGCCTCATCTTTTGGCTTGCTACCTAATTGAGGGGGAGAAGCAAGTGCAAAACCTGCATCAGATACCTCTTGAGCTACACCCTTGAAATAATCATCCAAGTTTGCCTCAGCTGGAACTGCACGGTCTTTCATCATAAAATCGGGAACTCCGTATTTTTTTGCCACAATCAAAATGTCCGAATTACGTTTCTCTGTTGCTGCTTTTGCTTCTGCATCTTTAGTTTGCTCGTTTTTATGAGCTTGTAAAGCTGTGCTTACCATTTTGTTAACATCTTCAGCTGTGAGACCCGTAGGAGTTGGCGTTGGTTGTGGAGTTGGGTTTGGTTTTACTCTACTCATGGCATCGGTTACTCTTCTATCGATGGTAGATTGTAGTGATGTTAAAACCCCTTTTTGCCCCTGAATTACAGTTGCTAAATTTTCATCAGTTACAAATCCTGCTTCCGCTAAAGCATCAGCGTGCCCCTGAATAATCTCGTCGGAAAGACCCAAGTTAGAGTACTCTTGTTTCAATCCTTTGAATAGTTTTGCTTTCATTTTCTAATTTTTAGACATAAAAAAAGTCTGCTGACAAAAGCCAGCAGACCAAACGCCCAAACCTATGGAAAACAAAATTCGTCCTATGTTCTGTGGCGTACTTCGTCATACGCATTGCCCAAAATTACTCAATATTGAATCTTTATGCAACAATTACAAAGGCTTATTTGTTACTTTTCCAAATTATAATAAAATAGCTATATTTTAGGCTGTTGCTCTATCAAAATACCCTCTATTATCCCGAATAAAGTAGGGTAAAGTGCCTTTTTTCTCAGCTCTTTCTATTCTTTCGATATTATCACTTAGATATTTTTTGTAACCTTTTGGAGTAGAAACGACTAAATTTTTACTTTCCGTTGTAGGAATTTTACCCTCTAGCATTAAATCCATATCCCTCTCTAGCTCTTTATCGGTTTTAAGTATCGTGGTTGGGTAGCAGCGACACTGTGTGTGCCATCCGACAAACTTAAAATCCTTGGGATATAATCCTTTAAGAGCTTCGCAAACCGAACACTCAAACACATGATTTGAGCGGTGAATTTCAATGCCTACAACAAAATCAAAATCTTGAATACGAAGATAATCAGCTGTGCGGTATGCCATTGTTACCTCTGTGCGAGCCAGTCGTATAGCGTTTTTGTGGCTACTGCGATATTTTCCTCTGCCAGGATGATAACTTTTAGCAGCTTTCGAAAGTCGAAGCTCTCCGTGCTCGTCTCTAACTCTGCGAAACAATCTATTAGGGTCGTTCAGGCATTGTTTTAGCTTAGTTGCCATCTTTGCTGCACTCAAACCATCACGCAACCCTAAATCTATCGCCATTTCGATTTGCTCCTGAAACTGCTCTGATAAATTCCATATCCTGCTAGATAAATTCATTCCCGACTCTTTTCGGAGCCTAAACGCATTGAGTGCATCAGTGTGATTATTGAAGTACCTAGCATGTATATTTTCGTTTACTTCATTAATTACCTTGCCGCAAACAAAATTGCACAAACTATCGTTTTTAGCGTTAGATAATCCCCAACCCTCATTAATTCCATCTTCTATTGTCAGCCGTAAATCTGCCGCTAATTTTTCGGTGATTTTCTGAAGTTTTTTAATCGAAGCAGGGTAATTTTTTGAATCAAATGGTTTTTGAGGGTTGAAGTTGGGCGTAGACATGCCTATTTTAGCACATTCCTTAATAGCAGTACTATACAAAGTCTGTATTTTAGTGATGAGTTTTTTAATTATCTCTTCATTTTTCTTTTCCCAACTTAACTCGTCCATATTATTTTGCTATATCTAGTGCATCAATCGCACTATCTTCTTTTATTAATTTTAATTCTTCGTCCACTTCATCAGCAATACCCACTAGCATAACACCTTGTTTTGTTGACATAACACCATTAGAAACACCCTGAGCTGCTGCATCAATTTTTTGAGCTAGGTCGTCAATCCTAAACGGAACAGGCTCACATATTGCATCTATTGTTTCTGATGCTTCTGTGTAATCCTTATTTAAGTCACCAATTGCAGTAACTAAAAAGTTTGTACGTCGTTGCAAAAATGGTCCTATATCCTCATTATGCTCATCGACCTTTAAATGAGTAGACAAAAACACATAGTCAAAAGCTACCCCCGCAACAGCTCCGCCTGTGCCTTGCAGGTTTTTAAAGGTGATACGTGGAGTGTTAGTATAAGAATAAGATTGGTCAAATAGGTTTTCAAACTCAAATTTTGCCTGTTCAGGGGTCTGTGACCATGTTAGATACCAAACTTTAGCACCATTTTCAACCTTAATCATATCGCCATTATCCTTAGAAGGTCTACCTACAACCTCTCCATCAGATACTAATCTAGGAAAGAAATTGTAATCAATACAATCAGCATAATCACTTGTTAATTTCTCCAGTCTCTCACGTAAAGGTTTAATATTTCTACATAAAGGATGCTCTCGATATATATAGACAATTGGCATTTTAGAGAAGTTATGCCTAAAAGGAGCTACCTCTTCCCAATCCTTGTCTAAATCCCACTGATATACCATATCTTTGGTGACAGTCATGAAATGCGATGTTGTCGTATTGTCGATATTAGTAGTTTCGTACTCTCTCGACATAGCTATTAAATCCCCTTTATCGTCAAATAACGGATATAGTTTATCACCGTTAAATGGCGACCAAACAGTGCTTTTTAGTCTTTTTTTAGGTTTTGCCCTTATTCCTAATGATTTTTTGAGCTTATTTATAACCTTATTCCAAAATCCATCATTGTCATCTACTGTAAACCAGTATTCGCACGCTTCGCACTCAGAGAGCCATGCTCTTACAATTTTTTTGTTTTGGTACTTTAGTTTGTTTTTAGTGTGGATAGATTTTAAGATTCTTAGCAGCTCTTGCTCTTTTTCGTTGTTAGGCATACACACGATTTTCGGCTCAGTTCCGACTGTAAAAGCTGTATGGATGTTTACTTGGTCTTGTTCGATAGGTAGAGCGATTCTGTTTTTGGGGTCAGCTTCATAAGTAGCTGCATGGGGTACGATTTTACCATTTACCTCTTCATCAAATGCTTCTATTTTTATTTTCACTCCGTCAGGACGTTTTTCTTTATCCATTACTTCGTGTTTCATCGGGTCCCAATCCTTCATTAAGCTAATCGCATCAGGAAGTGTTGTTTCTCTGTTTTTTAGATATGAGATTTTACTCTCTATATCAGAGCTTTTTAAAATTTCATCTAAGGTCATTCCGTAATCAAATTTATGTTACCTAAAAACCCCTTTAAGGTCGGTAACTGGTTTTTTAACTTTGCCAAGTAATACACCCAACACGTAATAACGTATAGCATCTATGGCGTGATTATAAGCATCAATAGGAACATTAATATACCTATCTTCGTTGTCTTTATCCCAACTGTATTTTCGTATTTCTTCTAGTAACTGATACGACCGTTCAGTAATATAAAGCTCCATCCCTAAGATTGCATCAATACCTGCCAAAACAGAGCCTGCCCCTTTTTCTACGGCATGAATATTAACTCCACCTAATCGAATTTCAGAAATTAGTCGAGGGTCGGCACTATCTGCAATAACTTTGTAGGGATGATTTTTTAAGACTTTGACTATATCAGAGGATAGCATCCCTGTACGGTAATCAATCAAATCAACATACAGAGCATTGTCTATCACTCCGCATTTAACTATTGCGGTAGGGTCGTTGGTAAATCCGAAGTCTATACCCATGCCAACCTTTTTGCACCACAAAGGAAACTCTTTAACGATTCCGTATTTCTTAAATATCGCACCCTCTGCTACATCAACCCATCGACCCATTACGATATGAGCGTATTTTTCAGGGTTTTTTACTTTCATCTCCTCTACTTCCTGTAAGAACTTTTCAGAAAGATGTTCGATATTGTCGAGGTAGGTGGTATGGATATGTAAAACATTTGGATGAGTACTAATCTGAACAGGTACACCATCAAAATACTCTATCTTGTGAGTGTCTTTGATGTATTTGCGATAAATCATGTGATGTTCATCGCTGGGGTTCATAATGATAATAATCCTATTCTGTATTCCTTTTTGACGGATAGAGAGCATAATTTTATCATAGTCTGTTTCGCTAGTCCACTCCTCAGCTTCATCAACAACAAAGGTTGTGATACCTTGAATAGATTTCAGCTTTGCAGTTTGATTTCCTGATGATGTTTTGATACCTCTAAACAAAACTACCGAACCTGTGCGCTTGTTTTTTACATCTGTTTTTGTCGATTTGAAATACTTCGAAGTTCCATCAGCTCTGATTTTTTCTAAAAACTCTGGGATAACAGAGATTCCAGCCGAAACCATCGTGTAGCGTGTGTATAATATATTATGCACTATACCGCTAGGAGCTTTTTCAAACGTAAGCCTTTCTATGAAAGTGGAAGCGTTAAACGATTTACCCGAACCACGACCCCCTGTAATAAGAACAATAAATTTATCCGTATCAGTGTAGAGAGGGTGATATATTTCTTGAGGTTTAATCATCTCCGTTATCTTTTATCCATTTATCGATTGAAACGCCTGCACCTGATTCTATTTCTTCATCTTCTCCTCGTTCAGCTTTGCGCCAATCAGGGTCATAATGAAATAGAAGAGTTGAAATAGCTTGAACGTTTGCAGGTTGCTCATTCTCTGACTCTGTGGTTTGCACATCCTCAATGTCGGTCATCGTTCCATCGGGAAGTTTTAGTCGTCGAGTTACTACCGATTTACTTTTTAGCATTTTCCCTCCTAATGCAGATTTAAGGTATGCATTACGGAGGATGCCGACAATCTTCACACGCCCGCGCGCTAAGACTTTAGATAATCTTTCGCTTCTTTCTTTGTTTTGAGCTTTAGACCAACCTTTGTACGACCCATTTTTCATACAGCTAAAGACCTCAGGAGATAACGACACATCAAACCTCTCTTGCAGTGCAGTCGCTATTTCTTTATCTGTTAGTCCCTGTATTGCAAGTGTGAGCACTTCCTCGTAAAACGCATCACTATCATAATCAAATTTTGGTGGTCTTGCCATATTACTCAATTAGTTTTATAACATCTTCCCCTTTTGCAAAGTTTGCATCGTCAGGGTCAATGCCTATTAGTTCACACAAATATGCTTTTGCTTCGTATGTAGAAAAAGAGAGAGTTATATAGGCATTTTCATTCCGTGCTCTCTCTTGTGCTTTTTCTTTTGTTTTTTGCTTGGTCTCTTTTACTTTTTGCTTTAATTCCTCTGCACTCGTTTTTTCTTCAGCTTCGTTTAATGCTTCATCTTCAACCTCATCTTCTTTTTGAGTGGGAATTATTAAATCATCCAAAGAGTCGATTACCGCTATGCTTTCTTTTTCAGAGAGAGATAGAATCGCTTTTAATTCGTCATCATCAGCACCTATCTTGGATAAATCAATATCGTTGGCATAATCAGCAACTAAAGAGTAATCAGCTTTAGTATTGCCTAACGCCATGTAGGTCATTTGCTCCTTTTCAGTTTTTTTGTCTAAACTAACGGCTTCAACCTTTATTTCATAGTCATTATCTCCATCATAGCTAAAATACAAATCCATTGCCTTTATGCGCCTATGTCCGTCGATAATGTTACCTGTTGCTTCATTCCACGTAACTCCACCTAGATAACCTACTTCTTGTAGATTTTTCTTTTGTTGCGTAACCTTCTTGTCAGTGTGTCGCTTAGGGTTTTGAGGATTAAGGTTTATTTGTGAGCGTTTTATTACTTTCGTCTCACTCTGTTTTAGCTCTTTCATAGTCGTATTCAAATAATATTCTTTCTACTAAGGGATATTCTTCTACTACCTTTTCTAAGTCATGAGGGAACTTTTCACGTAAGAAAAGTAGATAATTTATATCACAAATATCTGTTCCTGCGGATTGTGAAACACCATATTTTTCAGGCTGTATAAGGCTTTGTTTGGTTATGTAAGCCAGTACATCCTTATTTTTGTAAGCAGAAAGAGGATAACACTTTTTAGTTTCCCAGTTTATCGCCTCTTGGTCGTATGTTTTAAGCATCAACCTGCGATTCATGGAGTCGGACTTTTTAAACCCAAAAAACGACCACTCTACGCCATATCGCTCTTTTACTATTTCAGTAAGCTGCGCCATCGTGTAGAGTCTTTGTTTCGGATTGCACTCTTTGCCTAAGTGACCGTATTTAATGTACGAATAAACCGCAAAATGCGGAACTTGTATAAATTCCGCATTCTTGTATTTCTGTTTTGCGTAATTGATATACCTGTTTATATGGCTTAAATCTTTTACAACATACATATACACACAAACAACCCTCTTAAAATAGGGGTGTATTAAGTCTAATAGCGCAATACTATCTTTGCCTGAAGCAGAGTGAAATAATATTACGCTATCGGTCTGTTTTGCGACTGCTTCAATTGCAGTAATAGCAGATTTCATAGTGACTTACTGCTGTTAGCTAAGTTTGGCGTAAACTCTCCTAGTTCGTTGAGCTGCCGACTTTGATTTTGTCGCTCTACCTGCTTGGTAGTCTGATTTTCGTTGATAGTAGGTAGTTTTGCCGTTTGAGTCTCTACCTGTTGCATACGCTTCTGCCATAAATTTATTTTAAAATTAAACAATTAAATGTATGCTATAAATGCTGAAGCGTATTTATAACATACAAGTTTTATAACCCTTTGCTTTCTACGATTTCACAGATATGAAGGTAGAAAAAGATTGGTTTTTCTTCGTCGGGCAAACTATCGTACTGTTGCCACTCATTGTCGTAATCATGAAAATCAAAATCTTCTGCAAGCGATTCAATATCTTCTCTCGCCATTGTGCAGATACCTAACTCGTCAATTTTCACATCTAAGTGCCATGATTTTTTATAGTCAGAGAAGTGAATAAAACGAACATCGGTTTTTATGTCGCTTACAATATCTACTGTTTCGCCTTTTTTTGTTGCTGGTCGTTTGTTGATAAAACGACTGATGTAGTAAGGGCTAAAGGCTCTTATTTCAAGCGTTTTTTTACCCTCTACGATTTCTTTTGCAAATTTCTTTTGCATTTTTAAGCTGTACGCCTCATGCGCTTCGCCTTTGTAGTTGATTTTCATGTTATGTAATTTTATGAGTAACACAAAAATAGCTAATAATCACCAATTTTCATAGCAGATTAATAGCTATTTTGTTATAATTTGTAAATGTAATAAAATATAATTATAAAGCCAAATTTGCCTTTTTAAAGCACCTGTATTCTTGTCTTTCGGTGTCGAAATATGTTTGTACAGTGCAGTTCTTAGCCCTATTTGTGCCCTCTGCTGGTGGTATGAGTTCGGTTTTTAGGGTGCCAAACGCTTCTCTCAAAGTACCATCTACTTTTTTAAAATAGAATTTAACGATACCTCTGCGCATTGCTGCTTTTAGCTTTATATTTGCCCACGCTACTTTTAGTGCTTCGCTCAGGGTGTAGCCATTGCGTTTAACCATTTGCCACGCTAGTAGCATTATTTCTTTAAGCGTGTTTTTTGTTTCAGTGCTCATAACTGTAAGATTTAAGGTTTAAATTTGCTCTGATATAAAGGTTCTTGCAGCTTCTACGCTGTCAAACCAATCTACATAAATCGTTCTATCTCTTAGTTCTACCCTTGTATCTTTAGGTTTGCTATCTGCTATTACCTCACTAGATAGGTAGATAGATGCTTTATCGTCTCTTATCGTTGTTGTTGCCGAATAATAGGTTTTCATACTGTTTTATTTGTTTAGTGATATTAATCGATTATTTGATAACATTAAGCCGTTATGCTCATACCATTGACCGTACAACTTTACCGTATCGCCTTGCATTATTGCGAACCTCGATACACCAATTACACTATTTATGCTCTCGTCTACCTCTGTCGACTCAATACCATGCGCTGCGATTTCGGGTACTATTATACTTCTAAAAGCTGTTTCACTGTCGGTTTTACCCCTAAAAGGGGTTATGTTTAATATACCGTTGTGCATAAACTTAACGCCCAAATCTCGGTCGTAAAAGGGGTGACAATTAGATTGTCGTACCCTACCATGAGTGGCATATCTAAAATGTATGAGCACTGGTGTATCTTTTTTGATTTTATTCAACTTCTCTAAAAAAATATCATAATCTAGCGTTTTAAAACTTTTCTTGGGGGTGCAATAGCCACACCCATGAGGGTTGGCGGTTCTTGCGATATTTAAAAAATCTACGCTGGGCATTTCTGCGCCCGCTGGTTTATATATTATTATACACATAAAAAAATACAGTTTAACCACCCACCGCAAAGGGTTCTAGTTGTAATTATGCTAATTGATTTCTACGACTGATGAAAAACTCTTTTTCTTTTTTTGTTAAAAATGGCACCTCTTCGATAGTAGCACAATTTTCAATTTCGCTATCGAAAGAGAAGTTAATGAGCTTTCTTAAAAAATTAACCCAACTAATGATTTTTGAGTAATCAGTTGTACCGCTATGCTGTCTGAACTCTATCGTTCTATGTCTTAAATAGCTTTGTACGTTAACCTTTAAATATCTGTCGTTTGTGGCTCTAATTAAGCCTTGTTTTGTCTCGATGCTGTCGATACTAAAGTTTGTAATCGACTTGCAGTATCGGTTGTTGTTTGCCTTTCTTGATTCAGGCATAAAGCTATCTATTACTTTTTCTAGTTTTGCGTAATTTTTAAAGATGTTAACAAAGTGCGCATCTGATAAATTTTCTGCGCCAAAATGTACGTGTAGACCTGTTGACTTGTTTACCTTTGCATCTATTGCATTTAAAGAGCTGCACACCTCTTTTAAACTGTTTTCACCCTCTTTGCCTTTTAAAATAGGGCTTACCACCTCGTTGCCATTAACACCGCTAATTGAGCAATCAGATACGATTTTATAACAAGCTGCGCTATCATGGTTATAGCGCTGCGATTGTATAGAGATATTGCGTTGCTCTACCTCTGCAATTAAAGCATCTCTAATAACATTATAACACTCTATTTCAACACCAAAAGTCAATGCATTTACTTTAAATGCTTTTGCTTTCGATACATTTGTTATTGTACCTAACAGCATTAATACCTCGTGTTTGCGCAACCCTAATTTGATTAACGATGCAGATTTTACTTGTTTGCTGCTTTTGCTTGTTACGATGTCGTTTACTTGTTCTTTAAGAGATTTCATAGTTGTGTGATTTAAAAGTTGGTGGTTTGAATTGTAAGCCTTTTATTGACTTGCTTAGGTCGGTTAATTATTAAAGATTAAGTTCTTTGCAAATTTGAACTTCTTGGTCTAACAGTGTTGATAACTGCTCTGCATCTCGTCTTAACCTTAATAGCGTTATAAATCTTTTATCGCTTAGCTCTTGATATTCTTTGTTGTTTTTGCAATCACCTATAGCGATTTCGATTTCTTTGATTTCTTTTAACCATCTGTCTATTTCGTTAACTTGTGTTTCGTAAACACCAACCCATTTTAATTCTTGCTTTTTCATAATTGTATGTTTTAGAGTTATTATTTATGTTTAACTAAATTATCATGGTGCAAATGTAGGTATAAATAAATTAATAACCAAATATTTTTACAAAAAAATTTATTTTTATTTAAATTTTTTTTCTTAATGTTTATTTTTAAATAAATATTTATATCTTTGCAATCAAAATTTAATAGTATTAAAATTTAATTAAACCTAAATATGGGAAGACCACAATTAAGAATTAAAGAACTTTGCAAGAAACAAGGGATTACTCAAGCAGAAGTAGCTCAAAAAATAGGAACATCCGCATCTTCTTTTGCTCAAATAGTAAAAGGGAATATATCAATAGATATGTTGCAAAAAATAGCGGTAGCTTTAGATGTTAGGATTTCTGATTTAATTGTAGAAGAAAGGAGTTCTACCTCATTGACTTGCCCTAACTGCGGAGTAACACTAGAATTAAAAGTTAAGGAGTAGGGTAATTTACTTGATAAAAATACTTCCTGTACTTTGTTAAATAAGTGAATTAAAATTAATTACACGGAGCAAAAATAGTTAATCAAAAATTTGCAAGTATTAAAAATAATACCTATATTTGTATTGTAATTTAAATGTAAAACATTATGCCAACAATATCACAATTTTATGGAATCATCATTTTGATGTACTTCAAAGAACACAACCCACCGCATTTTCATGTGAGATATGGTGATTATGAGGCAATTATAAATATATTAAATGGTGAAATAGAGGGCAAGCTACCTCGTAGAGTTCTTTTGTTGGTTTATGAGTGGTTAGACCTACACAAGGAAGAGTTAATGGAAAATTGGAAGTGTATAGAAGAAAGAAAACCATTGAATAAAATCAACCCACTAGATTAATATAATTATGGCACTACTTGCAGTAACAAAAGCGGAATATGTTGAGGGTTATAAGATAGCCCTAACATTTAATGATGGAGTATATAAGATTGTTGATTTATCACATGATTTGTACGGAGAAGTATTTGAGCCTTTGAAAGATATTGATTTTTTCAAAAGGTTTCGGTTATCATACCATACTATCGAATGGGAAAATGGCGCAGATATGGCTCCTGAATATCTTTATTCTTTATGAAAGAGATTGTGGCTAAAAAAGTATGGTTTGATAAGGATTATATTTATATTGAGACAGATGATAAAAGAGTTCTTAGTCAGCCTATCCTGTATTATAATAGATTGATGAATGCAACCACCCAACAGAGGGAAGCGTATGAGATTAATAGCTTCGGCATACATTGGGAGGATATTGACGAGGATGTAAGTTTTGAAAGTTTCGAGTATGATAATTCAGAACCTACGGAGCTTCAGCGATTCTTTCTTACTCATAAAGA
>JAWXTR010000041.1:0-24180 GCA_044433365.1 Rikenellaceae bacterium | reverse complement strand
GCCATATTCTTAATAACACTCTTGGAGCGATATTTTTCACTATTAAATCTCAATATAGAACCACTATATTTTCGATTCAATAGCAAAAAATCTCATCTCCAATAGCACTTTTAAAAATACAGCAATAATTATTTTACCCTACTTATTATAAAATTTGTATATAATTTTACACAAAATTAACTATATTATTTAAAAATACAAAAATATTAGGATAGTTACCTTAACTATTTTACAAACCTTTTAGTGAAAAATTCAACATAATCAAGAAAAAAGATTATTTTTCCAACAAATTTTATGTTAATTTTTTGTTAATCTCCAGCTTTTTTGTTAACTTTGCTACGAAAACAAAAAAGATAACAGTTTTATTTTATGGCTTTTAACAACAACATTATGATTGTTCGTCACCGATTGATGACGAAATTGGTAAATTTGTGGAAAAACGAAAGGTTAATCGAAGAGATTGATAGGCTACCTCTTGAATTTAGCCCACGCAAATCGAAACATGCTGGACGCTGCTGCGTACATAAAGAGCGTGCTGTTTGGAAATATAAATCGCTTCCTCTGCTAGGCTTTAATATGGACGACGAAGAGGATGAGCTTACTCCGCTTTCGAAATATGCCGAAATGATGTACGATAGAGTTCGTAGCGGTAAAAATCCCAAAGAGTCGCTACTTTGCGTTATCGACGAGGCTTGTTCGGCTTGTATTAAGATGAATTACCAAATCATATCTAACCTTTGTCGTAGTTGTACAGCTCGCAGTTGCCAGGTTAACTGCCCAAAAGGTGCGGTACACGTCAAAAGAAGCGATAGTAAGGCGTGGATTGATACAGATGCTTGTGTTAGCTGCGGCATCTGTATGAAAAGCTGTCCTTACCACGCAATTGTATATATTCCTGTTCCTTGCGAAGATGTTTGCCCTGTTAAGGCTATTAGCAAAGACGAAAATGGCATTGAGGTGATAGATGAAACAAAATGTATCTATTGCGGAAAATGTATGAACGCTTGTGGTTTTGGTGCAATCCTTGAGGTTTCGCAGGTGTTTGATATTTTAGAGAATATCCGCATGGGTCAGAAAGTTGTAGCGATTATTGCCCCTTCAATTTTAGGTCAATTCAAAAATAGTATCGACCAAGTGTATGGTGCCTTTAAAGAGATAGGTTTTCATGATGTTATAGAGGTGGCGCAAGGTGCTATGGATACTGTTAGCAATGAGGCGCACGAACTAGTCGAAAAGCTAGAGGAGGGACAGCCATTTATGACAACATCTTGTTGCCCATCATATATTGAACTAGTCGAGAAACATATTCCAGATATGAAGCCTTACGTATCAACTACAGGTTCGCCAATGTACTACACCTCTCGCTTAGCAAAAGAGAAATATCCCGATGCAAAAATTGTGTTTGTTGGACCATGTATCGCAAAACGCAAAGAGGCACAAAGAGACGAGGCGGTAGACTACATTATGACTTTTGAAGAGAGTGCTGCTGTATTTGCAGGGTTGGAAATAGAACTACAAAGCACTAAAGAGTATGCAATGGAGTTTCAATCAGTTCGTGAAGCACACGTATTTGCCAAATCTGGCGGAGTGATGGATGCTGTTAAGGCATTTATGAAAGATGCTGCTAATGGAGTTGCTACTCTATCTGTAGCAGACATAAATAAGAAAAATATTGGACTACTTAGAAGCTACTCAAAATCGGGCAAAGCACCATATCAATTTATTGAGGTGATGGCATGCGAGGGTGGATGTATTACAGGTCCTAGTGCCTCAAATTCCTATGTTGCAGCTAAAAATCAACTAAATAGAGAGCTTGCAAAGCAACCAAAAAGCTATGCTGACCACGATTAATAAGCTAAAAAACAACCGCTCCCTATCTTCAGAGGAGTATCGACAGATACTACTTAGCTCTGATAGGGAGCTATTTTTATCGCTTCAAAAAGAGGCAAGAGATGTGGCACTCGAAAATTTCGGAAACCGCATATATATACGTGGTCTTATCGAAATATCAAACCACTGCCGAAACAACTGCTATTACTGTGGTATACGTGCCGCAAATAGAGACATAGAGCGTTATAGGCTCGATATTAAAACTATATTAGAGTGCTGTCGAAGCGGCTATGAGCTAGGTTTTCGCACCTTTGTACTTCAAGGAGGCGAGGATAGAGCACAGAGTGACGATTGGATGGTAGAGTGTACCAGAAAAATACGAAATGAGTTTAAAGATTGCGCAATAACCCTATCTATCGGTGAAAAAACAAAAGAGGTGTACCAACGTTTTTATGATGCTGGAGCAAATCGCTATCTTCTTCGCCATGAAACTATATGCAGCGATCATTACAGCAAGCTACACCCCAAAAACATGAATATTGAAAGCCGAATTGAGGCACTCGAAAGCTTAAAAGAGGTGGGATTTCAAGTCGGTACAGGTATTATGGTGGGTTCGCCATATCAAACTATCAATAATATAGTTGAAGATATTAAATTTATAGAGAATTTTAAACCCCAAATGATAGGAATAGGTCCATTTATACCTCATAAATCGACTCCATTTGCTACAGATAAAAGTGCGGATATTGAGCTAACACTAAAGCTACTATCTATCTTTAGATTAATCTCTCCAAAAGCTCTAATTCCGTCTACTACAGCTCTTTCATCTCTCGCAGAGGATGGTAGAGAGCGAGGAATTTTGTCGGGAGCAAATGTTGTGATGCCAAACCTCTCACCCTCAGAGCAACGCTCGAAATATTCGCTTTATAATAATAAAGCTGCCTTTGGCGTTGAAGCAGCAGAGGGGCTTCGCAAATTAGAGCAGCGATTTGAAGCTATTGGTTATACTATTTCTTATGAAAGGGGAGATTTTTTTAATTATAAATTATAAATTATAAATTATTAATTATAAATTGTTTTGCTCGGTAAAACTACGTTATTTATAAATTATAAATTACAATTATTAATTCCCATGTACAACATAAAATCAAAAATAGCTACTGAATTTATCTCACACGATGAGATTTTAGAGAGCTTGGAGTATGCAACATCGATAAAAGATAGCAGAGAAGAGATTGAAGCTATTTTAACCAAAGCAGCAGAGTGTAAGGGGCTTACTCACCGTGAAGCCATTGCGCTTTTGGAGTGTAACGAAGATGATTTAATCGAAAAAATATACTCTTTAGCTGCCGAAATTAAGCATAAATATTATGGCAATAGAGTTGTAATGTTTGCCCCTCTATATCTTTCGAATTATTGTATTAATGGTTGTATATACTGCCCCTACAACAACCAAAATAAGACCATATCTCGCAAGAAACTAACTCAACAAGAGATTAAAAATGAGGTAATTGCCCTACAAGAGATGGGACATAAACGAATAGCACTCGAAACGGGCGAACATCCAAAACTTTGCTCAATAGATTACGTCTTAGAGTCGATAAAAACCATCTACTCCACCCATTATAAAAATGGAGTAATACGCAGAGTAAACGTAAATATAGCAGCTACGACAGTTGAAAACTACAAAAAACTAAAAGATGCCGAAATTGGCACCTATATTCTATTTCAAGAGACCTACAACAAGCAAAATTACGAAGCTCTACACCCTACAGGGCCAAAAAGCAACTATGCCTACCACACTGAGGCGATGGATAGAGCAATGGAGGCAGGAATCGACGATGTAGGCTTGGGTGTACTGTTTGGACTTAACAGCTATAAATACGATTTTGTGGGTTTGATGATGCACTCTGAGCATTTGGAGGCTACATTTGGCTTTGGAGCACACACTATTAGTGTTCCTCGCATCTGTGCAGCCGATGGAGTGGATAGCGACGGATTTTCGAATGCAATTTCTGACGATATTTTTGCTAAAATCGTAGCAATAATTCGCATAGCACAACCTTACGTTGGAATTATAATATCTACACGTGAATCGCAGCAGGTACGTGAAAGAGTCTTAAAATTGGGAGTTTCGCAAATCAGTGGCGGCTCTTCCACAAAAGTTGGCGGTTATGCCACTGAAAAAGAGGCAAATTCGGCTCAATTTGAGCTTAGCGACACACGTACACTCGACGAGATTGTTGGCTCACTCGCTTCATCTGGCTACATTCCAAGTTTTTGCACCGCTTGTTACAAAGAAGGACGCACTGGCGACCGCTTCCATACGCTTGTTAGAAACGGACAGATTGCTAATTGCTGCACCCCTAACGCTTTAATCACTTTTAAGGAATATTTAGAGGATTATGGCTCAGAAAATAGTCGAAAAGTGGGGTTAAAAGTGATAGAAAACAGCTTGCAATACATTAAAAGCGATAAGGTTAGAGATATAGCTACTTCAAATTTAGTAGACATTGAAAAAGGTAAACGAGATTTTAGATTTTAGCAACTTATGAACAGTACAACAAAGTCAAACAGACTTCATATTTCGATTTTTGGACGAAGAAATAGCGGAAAATCTTCGCTTATTAACGCCATTACTCAAAATGATATATCACTAGTAAGCTCCGTGGCAGGAACTACTACCGATGCCATCCATAAATCAATAGAGATTCACGGTATAGGTGCCTGTACGCTTGTCGACACACCTGGTTTTGACGATATAGGAGAATTAGGAGAGGCTAGAATTGAACGCACTCAAAGAGCTATTAACCAGAGCGATATAGCTCTGCTTTTGTGTGAAGATTGCGATTTAATGCTCGAAAAAGAGTGGAGCGAAAAGTTAAAAAAACAAAATATCCCAATTATCACTATAATCAACAAAATTGATATTCGCCAAAATATAGAGGTTCTTTCTTGTAAGATTGAAGAGATTTCAGGCATTAAACCGCTTCTTATTTCAACTAAAAATGGAGTAGATTTAGAGCAAATTAGAGAATCAATACTGAGAAATCTACCCGAAGATTATGGCAATCAAACAATTACTGGCTCGTTAGTGTGCGAGGGTGATACAGTAATGTTAGTTATGCCACAAGATATTCAAGCCCCTAAAGGGCGATTAATCTTACCACAAGTTCAAACATTGCGTGAACTATTAGACAAAAAATGCTCTGTAATTTGCACCACTACCGACACTTTTTCGTCGACACTAAAACAGCTAATATCTCCACCAAAGCTAATTATTACAGATTCTCAACATTTTAAAAAAGTCTACGACTTAAAACCAAAAGAGTCGCTTCTTACCTCATTTTCAGTGCTTATGGCCGGATATAAAGGTGAGATTAAGTGCTTTATAGAGGGTGCTAAGGCGATAGATAGTTTAACTGAAACCTCTAAAGTATTAATAGCCGAAGCGTGCGTACATATTCCTATTGGTGAGGATATAGGACGTGTTCAAATTCCAAACCTGCTACGCAAAAAAGTGGGCGAAAAATTGCAAATAGACACTGTTTCGGGTCGAGATTTTGCAGAGAAAAACCTATCTGATTATTCATTAATTATTCATTGTGGGGGATGTATGTTTAACCGCAAATATATGCTTAGCAGAGTAGAAAAAGCGAGGGAACTAAATATTCCAATTACTAACTATGGTGTTACAATTGCACATATTCAGGGAATTTTGGATTGTGTGGTTTATTAGAGATTAGAGATTGTAGATTATGAATTACAAATCACATCTTTTTTCCAACAAAAAGTAACAACCAACAATTATTTTTCATATCTTTGCAGTTTAATCCCCCAAAAAGATATAAAAATATGAAATTTCTAAACTTTAAATCTACCGCTACTGCTGTTGCAATGCTTGCCCCTTTATTATCAACAGCATCAAATGAAAGCAAACCTAAAAAAGAGACAAAACGTCCAAATATACTATTTTGTATAGCTGACGATGCCTCATACCACCACTTTAGCAAAGCTGGATGTACATGGGTAAACACTCCAAACTTCGACCGTGTGGCTAACGATGGTCTATTTTTTAACCGTTGCTACACTCCAAATGCAAAATCTGCCCCTTCGAGAGCAGTAGTACTTACAGGTCGCTACTCTTGGCAGCTTCGTGAGGCTGGCAACCACAATTGTAACTTTCCTACAGATATTAAGGTATTTACCGAAGCTCTTGAAGATGTAGGCTACTCAACAGGATACACTGGTAAATCGTGGTCACCTGGCTACCCAGGTATGAAAGATGGCAAACCTCGCCTACTTACAGGTACTCCATATCAAGAACATAAGCTAACTGCACCTACAAAAGGGATGAATGCGTGTGATTACGCCTCAAATTTTCAAGATTTTCTTGATGCAAAAGATAGCGACGAGCCATGGTTCTTCTGGTTTGGCTGCTACGAGCCTCATAGAGCTTATGAATATGAGTCTGGAATCAAAAAGGGAAGTAAAAACATCAATATGATTGATGAAGTTCCTGCATTTTGGGATGATAACGAGACAGTTCGTACCGATATGCTAGATTATGGTTTCGAGATTGAAAACTATGACTTGCATATTGGTAGAATGCTCGATGAACTTGAAAAACGTGGAGAGCTAGATAACACAATCGTGATTTTAACCTCAGATAATGGTATGCCATTCCCTCGCTGTAAAGCAAACAACTATGAATACTCTTGCCACATGCCTATGGCAATAATGTGGAACGATGGAATTAAGAATAGCGGACGTACTATTAGCGACTATGTAAATTTTATTGATATTGCACCTACAGTACTTGATGCAGCAGGTGTTGGAGTAAATGAGTCGAACACAGGAATGCTCTCAATCACAGGTAGATCTCTTGTGCCAATTATGAAAAACGAGCAAAGCGAAGAGTGTAAAAAAGAGCGTAAGGTTGTATACTTCGGACGTGAAAGAGACGATTACGGTCGCCCTGCAAACCAAGGCTACCCTATCAGAGCGGTGATGAAAGATGACGTAATATTGATTAACAATCTTAAACCATATCTATATCCAGCAGGTAATCCAGAGATTGGCTATCCTGATGTAGATGGTTCGCCAACAAAAACTGATATTCTTACAAAACACCGCACAGGCGAGAGTTCAAAACTTTGGAATCTATCTATGGGTATGCGCCCATCTGAAGAGCTTTACGACCTTAAAACTGACAAATATTGTGTAGTCAACCTTGCAAATAGCGCAGAATATGCTGCAATCAAAGAGGAACTTAAAACGCTTCTTCACAATAAGCTAGAAGAGACTAAAGACCCTCGTTTAGGAGCAAATGCCGACTGTTTTGAATATTATAGATTTAATACCGACGACAAATGGAACTTCTACGAAAAGGTTACAACAGGCGAAATCAAAGAACCATGGAAACAGACAGGCTGGATTAACCCTACCGACTACGAACAACATCCTGATAATTTTAAATGCAAATAAAGATATAAAAATTTAAGTCATTATTCTCTAACTTTTATTGAAATACGCCAATAAAGGTTTGAAGAACCTTCTTCCGATTTTAGCGAACAGTGCGAAGCCGTGAGTGAAAACGAACGATTTTTGCCAGTCCAAAGGGCGTGCTTTCTATAAAAAAGCATTAACAAAAGTTATTTTTCTATAACTCGAGTTACAAAAATAGCTCGAATAGCTCGAAAATTTCAAACCTTTATTCGCATGAGATATAAATCAACTTGTAAAATCATATTAGAGGAGTTCTAAATTCTGAATTTTGAGAGATCTTAAAAGGTCCCATTAGGTCCATCAGGAAAATATTTTCCTGATGGACCTAATATTTTCCAAAAAGCAAAAATTAAATTTTAGGCAGTTTATTAGCATATTCAACCTGACTGACTAATACTTTTTGTTAGAAATAGGGTAATTTTTAACTATTTGTTGGTATTGTAAATTTTTAAATTATGAAGTAGCTTTGCAAAATAAATTTATTAACAGATTATTTTAAAATTTCACAATTATGGCAACTATTAAAATTATTTATGGTTCAACAACTGGCAACACAGAAAGTGCTGCTAATGATATTGCATCAGCACTAAGTGCACATACAGTCGAAAGTGTGGATGTTGGTAGCGCATCTAAAGAAGATTTCGAATCTTCAGATTTACTAATATTAGGAACTTCAACTTGGGGTGTAGGCGATCTTCAAGACGATTGGGAGAGCGGTATCGACACTCTTAAATCGGCTGATTTATCAGGCAAAAAAGTTGCACTTTTTGGCTGCGGAGATGCAGACTCTTATTGTGACACTTTTGTAGATGGTATGGGTATTATCTTTGAAGCTCTATCAGAAATGGGTGCTACAATTATCGGTAAAACCTCTTCTGAGGGCTATAGCCACACAGATTCACGTGCAGATATTGAAGGTGAGTTTGTAGGTTTAGCTTTAGACGACAACGCTAATGATAATGATAGTAAAATGTCATCGTGGGTAGAATCTATTAACAGTCAACTATAAAAAACAACTTTTTTTCAAACCTTTATTGATACTTAATCCTAACAATATGCAAGTTCTATCTCATCACATATATGAATATCAAAAGGGTCTACGTCACTTAGTATTACACACTATGAATGGTTCGAAAAGAGAACAAGCCGAGAAAAAGCTCAACAGATATAATATTGTGTATATGACAACAGAGCTTTCAAATGGAAATATAAACATTTTTTTCGGGAAAAAAGAGTGTGTAGATGTTGTGCGTTCATTTGGGAATATCCCACTAAACGAACTATCTGTAGAGCAAGATTTTATCTTAGGTATTATGCTTGGATATGATAGATTGGCGCAATGTAGCCGATACCTAAAACGTAATAGTACGCTAAATAAACCTTTTGTAATTACAGAAGAGCCTTCTGAATCAATTTCGACAGAAAATAGCTGCTTTCGTAAAATCGTATAAAGACTATAACCTACTGCTGTTTTGAGGTGACTCAAAAGCACCTATTTTAATCGAGTAAGAGGTGAGGGATTATTTCCCTCACCGACCTCTCACACCACCACGCATGCCGCTGGGCACGTGGCGGTTCTTTAATTACGATAATACTTACTGTAACAGTCGCTTAAATCTTTCCATAAGGGTGTTTAACTCTGTTGTGTAGTATACATTGTCGATATTGCGAACCAATTTAATGGCATCCCACGACGTGATTTTATCATTATGCCCTATCAATATTGAGAATCCTTCACTATTTTTATAATTATATATCTCATTTATTCTATCTGATTCATTGTCTGTTATATTTCCATCGTTAATGAAAAAGTAAATTTTTTTATCTTTCTGTTCTATTTTTTTAAGCTCACTACTCATTAGCGATAAAGCACTTCCAATATTTGATAAACCTGCTGCTGTAAGTTCGGGAAGAGAATATATCTTAACAGGAGTTGGAATAGTATGCCCCACCCAATTAGCATAATTAGAATATACGATATCATAAATATATATATGGCATCCCAAACACTCCTCTTCTATTTTTTTTAGCCGATCGATTATTTGAGAAATTAGATGAACTGTAGTAGTTATCCCACTCTCTCCAATACTCATAGATGTGTCTATTATCAAAAAAAGATGTATGTCTTTATGCTCTATCTTAGCTGTTTTTGTCTTATTGCTATTATTATCACATCGTTCTATTATCATGACCTTAATGTATTATAGGAATTTCTAAAATCTGACTTTCTGAGCTAACTAAACCCTAATAAATGTTTTTTGAAATAAATTGTAAAATTAATAAAAAAAATAAAATAGTGCAACTAAATTATTTTAAAGGGGGGAGGATAAATTGTGAATTTTAATAGATTTATTTTAAATCCAGAAAGAATTTAAGCTCTAAAATTTTAGTCCATTATTATATCAACCTTTAAAACAAAACCAAATTTACTATTTTTGAATAAATTTTAATAGTTTTTGAATAATTTACCATATAATTTAAACAATAATCTTAGTATCTTTGTAGATATTTTTACTAATAAAATTTACTAATATGAAATTTACTGACAAACTACTTTTCTCTAGTCTCTCAATTATGCTACTTCCATTTGGAGCGCAAGAGATACATGCAGCAAATAAGGCTAAAAATGTGCTATTTATTCTTGTCGACGATTTGGGATGGATGGATTTAGGTTTTATGGGTAGCAAATATTATGAAACTCCCAATATCGACAAGCTTGCCGATGCTGGTATGGTATTTACCGATGCTTATGCTGCTTGCCAAGTTTCAAGCCCCTCTCGTGGCTCGATAATGTCGGGATTATACCCAGCAAACCATGGAATAACAAACTGGATTGGAGAAAAATCGGGAGAAGATTGGCGTGAGATGAATCGTCACTCAAAAGTGCTTCCTGCACCCTATGAGTGGGCTATTAGTAGCGACTTCCTACTACTTCCAGAGCTTTTGCAACAGAATAGATTCACCACTTTTATAGCAGGAAAATGGCACCTTGGCGAAAATGAAAACGAGTGGCCCGAATATAACGGATTTGATATAAACAAAGGTGGTTGGGCAAGTGGAAGTCCTAAAGGGGGCTATTTTGCACCATATATTAATCCTAGATTAGAAAATGGCGAAGATGGCGAAAACCTTTCGATGCGACTTGCAAACGAAACTGTAGATTTTATTGATAAAAATGGTAAAAAACCATTCTTTGCATACCTTGCTTTCTATGCTGTGCACGGTGGAATCGAAACTACCGAGGAAAATTGGCAATATTTTCGTGATAAAGCCGAAAAAATGGGCATTGCCGAGAGTGGATATATAATAGATAGAACCCTCCCTGTGCGCCAAACTCAAGATAATCCAGTATATGCTGGACTTGTAAAGCAGATGGACGATGCTGTGGGGGTTGTGCTCGACCATCTTGAAGCAAAAGGATTAATGGACGAAACTATGATTGTGTTTACTAGCGATAATGGCGGTGTATCCTCTGGTGATGCTTTCTCTACATCGCTTCTACCTCTTCGTGGCGGCAAAGGTCGTCAATGGGAGGGAGGAATACGTGTACCATTAGTTATTAAAACCCCTGAGATGAGTAGCAACAGTGAGAAATGTTCTACTCCAGTAAACGGTATTGATTTCTATCCTACAATTGCAAAATATCTCGATATAGATATTCCATCGGATGTAAAATTGGACGGGGTAGATATTACTCCTCTTTTAGATGGAGGAAAAATCGGTGAGCGTAGCCTATTTTGGCACTACCCACACTACGGAAACCAAGGTGGTGAACCATCGACTATTGTGCGCAGTGGAGATTGGAAACTTATATACTACCACGAAGATTTAAGATGTGAGCTTTACAATCTTGCAATTGATATTTCAGAACACGAACCGTTAAATATTCAATATCCTGAAAAAGTTGAGGAGCTTAAAGGCGAAATTTTATCCTTTTTAAAAGAGACAAATGCTAAATTACCTGTTGCTGATATGAAATATAACCCTATCGAAGAGAATAAAGTAAAAGAGGGTTATCGAACAAAAGTTATTCAATTTAGAGAAGACGAAAGATTAAAAATGCTCGACAAAAACTTTAAACCTAACGATAATTGGTGGGGTTCAAAGGTTACGATTGATTAAAGGTAAATTGTAAAATTATCAAATATTTACATTAACTTTGCAAAAAGTATATTTTCCACAAATAAAGCAAAATTTTGAAATCACAAAACATAAAAATCGTAAAATCTATAACTTTACTAGTATGATAAACTTTAGAAAATTTTTAACCTTTACCGCTCTTTCGTGTATAGCATCAACAGCAGCTGCACAGAGCTTTACGGAATGGAAAGATCCTAATGTAAATGAGGTAAACCGTGCTCCTATGCACACCAACTACACTGCTTTTAACTCGCTAGAAGATGCAGTTAAAGGATGTAAAACGGCAGCAGATTATATGTCGCTTGATGGATTATGGAAATTTAGCTTTGCGCCAAATGTTGAATCTCGACCAACCGACTTTTTTGAGGTAGGCTATAACGATAAAGCGTGGGACACTCTACAGGTGCCTGCTCTTTGGGAGATTAATGGCTATGGCTATCCACAATACACTAACGTGGGCTATCCATGGCGCAACACCTTTAAAAACGACCCACCAAACGTACCAACTGACGATAACTACGTAGGTTCATACCGCCGCACAATCACTATCGACCCCTCTTGGGATGGAAAAGATGTATTTTTACACGTTGGTTCAGCAACCTCAAACCTATATGTTTGGGTAAATGGCAAATTTGTAGGTTATAGCGAAGATAGCAAGCTTGGAGCAGAATTTGATGTATCTCCATACCTTAAATCTGGTGAAAACACAGTAGCTTTCCAAATTTTCCGCTGGTGCGATGGTACATATCTCGAAGATCAAGATTTTTGGCGTTATTCGGGTATAGGTCGTAGTGTGTATATGTATGCTCGCTCAGAAAATCGTATCGACGATATTCATATCACCCCAGATTTAGACAAATCGTATAAAAATGGTTGGTTAGATGTTGTGCTTGATATGTCGGAGGGTGCAAAAGGTAGCGTTGAACTTACTCTTTCTACTCTAAAAGGCGAAAAAATAAGCTCTACAACAGTAGCAGTAACTGGCGAAAAACTATCGGCTACTGTTAAGACTACAAACCCTAAAAAGTGGTCGGCTGAGGCTCCAAACCTATATCTTCTTACTGCAACACTAAAAGATGAGAGCGGCAAAGTGGTGGAAAGCATACCTCAAAAGGTTGGTTTTAGAAAAATCGAACAGGTAGATGGCAATATTTTGGTTAATGGCGCACCAGTTCTTATAAAAGGTGCTGATCGTCACGAACTTGACCCACTTACAGGTTATGTAGTAACACGTGAGCGTATGATTCAAGATATTGAGATTATGAAGCAAAACAATATCAATGCAGTACGTACTTGTCACTATCCAAACGACCCTATGTGGTATTCACTTTGCGATGAATATGGTATATATATGGTGGCTGAGGCTAACATCGAGTCGCACGGTATGGGTTACAAAGAGGCTACTCTTGCTGCAAATGCTAGCTACAACAAAATGCACCTAGAGCGCATTAGTAGAGCTGTGGCACGTGACCGCAACCACCCAGCTGTAATATTCTGGTCGCTAGGTAACGAGGCTGGTTTTGGTCAAAACTTTATTGATGGCTACAACTATGTAAAAGAGGTCGATCCATCTCGTCCAGTTCAGTACGAACAGGCACGTTTATATGACCAGACCGATGTTTTCTGCCCTATGTATGCAAACTATGACCGTATGGAAGAGCATGCTAAAAGCGACGATAAACGCCCACTTATTCAGTGTGAATATGCTCACGCTATGGGTAACAGCCAAGGTGGATTTAAAGAGTATTGGGATTTAATTCGCAAATATCCTAAACTTCAAGGTGGTTTTATCTGGGATTACGTAGACCAAAGCCTACGTGAACGTCTCGCAGATGGCTCAATTATCTACACTTATGGCGGTGATTATGGTAAAAACCTAACTTCTGACAACAATTTCCAAAACAATGGTCTAATCTCACCAGATAGAGTACCTAATCCACACATGGACGAAGTGGCATTCTACTACCAAAATATTTGGACTACACCTATAGATATTAAAAATGGAAAAGTTGAGGTTTACAACGAAAACTTCTTTGAAGATTTGTCTAACTACCGCATGCAGTGGACTCTACTTGCCGATGGTGTAGCAATTAAGAGCGGAAATATCGAAAGCCTTAAAGTTGCTCCACAAGCAAAATCTCAAATTTCACTCGGCTACACTTTAGAGAGTGATTGCACTGCAAAAGAGCTTCTTCTAAACGTTGCATTTGAGACAAAATCGGCTGTAAAAGGCATTCCAGCCTCTACTCTACTCGCTCGTAACCAAATGGTAGTAAAAGAGTATGATAGCTACCCAACCGAGCTAGTTACTTCGGCTCACAAAGCTACATTTAAGGATAATAATGTAGAGGTGGTTAATGTTTTTGGTAATGGTGTAAAAATTGACATCGACAAACGCAGTGGTTTAATAGATTTATATCAAGTTGACGGTGTAGATATGCTAGAGAGTGGCTACACTATTCGCCCTAGCTTCTGGCGTGCACCAACCGACAACGATTTTGGTGCTGGGCTGCAAAATAAGTATGGTCCTTGGAAAAATCCAGGTCTAAAAGTTAAAGAGATTAAAGCCTCTGAGAGCGGTGATAATGTACTTGTTAATGTAGATTACGAAATGGAGAGCGTAGATGCAACTCTTACTATCAGCTATCTTATCAATGGCGATGGAGCAATCGAGCTTAACGAAAATCTGAAAGTTAACCCATCGGCTAGCGAAACTCCAAATCTTTTCCGCTATGGTATGGAGCTTACAATGCCACAAATGTTTGATATCGTTGAGTATTATGGTCGTGGAGGCGTAGAAAACTACTCTGATAGAAACAATAGCGCATTTATCGGTAAATATCATGAAAAGGTGGAAGATATGTACTATCCATATATCCGCCCACAAGAGACAGGCAACCGCACCGACCTTCGCTACTTTAAAGTGGTAGATTTAGATGGTCGAGGATTAACATTTGCTTCGACCGATGTTATCTCAGCTTCGGCTCTCGACCGCCTAACAGAGGATATAGACGATAGCCCACGCAAAGAGCAAAATCACGGTGGCGCAGTTAAAGCTCGTCCTCTAACCAATATCCATGTTGATAAACACCAAACAGGTCTTGGTTGCGTAAACTCTTGGGGTCGACTTCCATTAGAAGAGTATCAGGTACCTTGGGGCGATTATAGCTTCAAACTATTTATCTCTCCTGCAAAAAAACTAAAATAGAGACTTTCTGGTCAACACTTTAGGGGTAGACTCTCATTTTAGAAGTTCACTTTAATAAGTTCACAGAGATAAACCTCACACTATTGTAGGGAAATTCTAAAAAATAATTAATATTTTTAGAATTTCCTACAATTTTTACGTCCAAATTGCAGGAAATTAGGTGTAATTTACAACATTACGTACAAAATTAAACAAATAAAGCTATGAAAAAATTTTATTTACTCTATCTGCTTTCATTAACAATACTGTTATTTGGAAGTAGTAGCAGCAAACTACAAGCGCAAGTATCGTTTGGAGATGCTCAAAAATTTAATAAGGGGTGGCTTTTCACCTTAGGCGATGAAAATAGTGCAAAAGAGGTCGATTTTTCCGATTCAAAATGGCGAAATGTAGACTTATCACACGATTGGACTATCGAAGGCGAACTATCAACAACTCTTTCGAGCTGTACAGGCTACTTACCTGGCGGAATATTATTTTAAAATAACACAAATAAAGACAACATTCCGTAGTTTTCAGAATATATATCAGCTGTTTTTGATATTAATGATGCAGATGATTCAAAACCAATATCATTTGTATATACAACATCATTATTGCGTTGACCATTACGAAACATTCCCTCTATTTTTGTCCCAATCGACATTTTTGAAAGAGCACGTATATATGAAACTGACAACTTAAAACTATCATATTCACTAGAATAGAAAGCATAAGGAGCAAATGCGTGTTGAAAATCGAGATATGATATAGTTGCATTTTCATTTACTACATTATAGACTCCATCTAATAGGTATTTCTGAGAATATATCAAAGAAGTCGAGATATTATGTTTTTTATTGTTAAAATCATATCCAACTCCTACATGAGGCTCTACCCATCTGTTTTGAACTAAATAATCTCTTGTTTTATAGCTTTCTTCTCTATTAGCTCCATAACTACCTAACAATAACGAAATTTTTGACGTTAGATTTGGACGCAACGAAGGCTTAATTTGCAATAATAAATCAGAATTTTTGGCTGAATAGTTGTAACGAGTTGATATTAATCTGAAATCATACACAAAGTTGACCTCATCAGAGAGATATGTTTCATATATGTTCTCTTCACCACTACGAGTTTGATGATTAAATTCACCATATACTATCCAATCGATAATACCACCATTAATGTTCAACTCAAACTTTGGAGTATATAGCTTAGTTGTTGCATTATATAGATTGCGGACACTTGTCTCTTCCGTTGCTACTCTATATCTGTTATATCCCATGCTAGCTGAAACTGAGACATTGTCACCGAGCTTCTGTTTGTGGATCAAATTAAAATCAACTCGACTCATATAATACATCCTAGAGTAACCCATTACCACTAAACTGTATTGAGTATCGTAAAGACCAAATCCATTTGTTATAAATATTCTCTCCTGCTGCCCTGGTCTCCAATAACTCATTGTTTGGTATTGTTTGTTACGTTCATAGCTAGCAGAAAAAAGTGTTGTCGATTGATCAGTATGATATCCAACCCCAAGCTTTGCATTAACCCACGAAGTAATATTTAACAAACGAGGATCGGTCATTCGATGTGCTTGCTCTCCATTAAAACTCATTTCAACACCATAATACCATTTATCTCTATTAAAGGCATAACCTCCTTTTAAAGCGTAAAAATCGTAGCTAGTATCACCTCCTAATGAGTCAGTTGCGATATAAGGAGAATAAATATCTGAGTAACGTATTGCATTCCAACTGATTGATTTATCCTCGCCTTGAGAAAACTGAGCATGCCCATACAATGTGCCATATCTCTTTAGCTTAACCACCCCAAAGCCATCAATAGAATAATTTTTAAAGTTATTTCCTTCAGATAATAGATAGTCACCATTTAATTTTGCTCCTGCTCCGTTAACTGCTAAGTATGATTTTACTACAACCGTAGAATCTAAGGCCAACACCCTCTCAAAAGCTGGGTTTGAGAGATAATTAGAAAGCATCTTTGACTCAGTATTAAATGTAAATTCATTATAGCGTTCAGCACTAGGGGTTAAGGATATAGATTCATTTCTATAAAGCAACTTGTCTTGAGCCATAACATCCATTATGCTAACTAAAAGAAGATGTAGCGTAGTATATATATATAATTTTTCTCATCAATTAAAAATTTACAAACAATTCTATTCCAAAATTAGGATTAACCCATGTTCTATCAGTAGTAGAGTTACCAGAGGTATACACAGGGTTTATATCAATTATGTTATTTACAAAGAGAGATAATTTTGCACGGTTTTTAAACTCTTTTGTTGCTTTTAATGTCCACATCATGTATATAGGTTCACTATAAAGTGCATAATTAAGAGGGTCTATCGAGCGATTTAGATAAACAAATTCAGCCTCTTTGTTGTTTATTTTATCATAAATATCTCCTTCTACAGGGATTATAGAACCATTAGTATCTATTAGATAGCTAGGTATAATATTACCGTTATCAAAATATTGCTCAGACTCTATCCATACAAATTGGAAGAAATTTGTAAGCATCAATCCAAATTGTGGAAAATGGGTATTAAACCAGATATTTGTATTTAGTTGTTTTTTTTGAGTATATGGATATTCATCATACACTCCCACGTACTGATAAGGCGTGTCGGCAATCATTATTCCTGGATAATACTCCATTGGTAAAGAGGTACCATAATCAGTGCTGTAATAGGCACCATTTACCTCTATTTGTGTGTAAAGTTGCTCTATTTTTGGAAATACGAATCTATATTCTAACCCTTTTTTAGTTATTGATTGACTATTCTCTACCTTTGAAGTAGAGTAAAATAGGCTATAATCTTTGCTTAGAAAATCAGATTTTTCAGGAATACGATCTGTAACATCTGCTTCAGGACTAAGCTCGTAATAGTAGGTGTAGTTTACTGGAGTGTAAGAGCTATAGTATTCAAATCCATCGTTTGATTTCTCATAAAAACCCGTAAAAGAGAATATGCAGTCGCTTACACCTATATCATAACCAATCTCAAATTTAGTATTTTTATTTGGCTTTATATCGTAGTTCGTTACATCATATATATTTGTATATGTGATTAATCTACGATACGCAGAATTGCTGCTATAATAATTCATTACATAAAAATCTTTGTAGACAGATTCTGGATATAGATAGTCAAGCGTAGGAAGTTTGTTTTCAACACCAACTCCTGCTCTTATAGCATGTCGAACTTTTGAATCTTTAGATCCTATATTTAAAGTGGTGCTAAAACGTGGGTCAAATATAGTATATCCTCGCAAACTATACTCCTCGCTAAGATTCAACATTTGAGTGAAACGTGCACCCAAACCGACATTTAATGAGTTGTCACCAATTTTATAATTCCAATTAGATTGCAGATATGTAGCAAGGTTCATTATAGCAGGAATTGTATAGTTTGCACGTGGGCGCATATATGTATTGTCTTGTGGAAATGGCGGAAGTGTAGGATCTTCTATTACTGCTCCATCACCTATATTTTTCGACATATTATACTCTGCTCCATACTCTAAATTTACAAAGAAATCATTTGTCAACTCTTTTTTTGTCAAAGCATTTGCCTGTAAATGTAGATTAATAGGTATATTTTCTAAATAATATCGACTGTAATATAATGACGATAGATACATTCCCTCATTCTCACCTTCTTCTGTTGCTAAAGGCACGCTAAGTGCACCTGTTGAAGATATTACCCTCTTGTAACGAGATACTTTATCGTCTGTATAATCAACCGAAGCTGTCAAATCAAGTCGATTTAACCATCCAGCATTATTTGTTAAGACACCTTTTGCCATAAAGCCACTTTTTGAATACTCTGCATTATACTCTTCATTGTATTCGTATGTTAGCTCATCTTTTTTCATTGTATTAGTTGAAATCGTCTGATTTAATCGTAGGTCAAGTTCAAACATACCATTATTTTTCATCCATACTCTGTTGTAGAGAGCTTGCGCAGTAAGACGTGTAAATTTATCCATCGCATCACGAGGATCCTCTGCTGAGACAAGATAGTCAGCCCCAATATTTAACGTTCCTTTATCATTTGGAAGTAATATTCCTTTGCCTACATAGGCTAGTTTATTCGAAAGATCTGTCTTTAACCTAACTCTTAGTGGTGATTCTCCTTTTTTCGAATTAACTTGTATCATACCACTAGAGAGGTTGCCATATTTTGCCGAAGCGATACCTTTTGTAACCTCAACACTCTCAATATGATCTGTTGACAAATAGCGTAAATCTGTACCCTGATTCATTCCGCTTCTTGAGAGCATTTCAGAGTCTGTTGAGCTAGTTGTAGATCCATCTGTAAAACCCACCATTTGGCTTCGCATACCATCACTAGTTTGTGGAACACCGTCGATTGTAATAGCAAGTCCTAACCCACTATTACTATCACTACCTGCCTGCCTCATAGAAACAGTTTGGAAATTAGACATTGAATTAGCTGAATAGACACTACCTGGTAATAGTAATAGAATATCGTGTAATGAGGTGGGCTGTATATATTCTATTGCTAACTGGTCAATCTCAACTTTGTCTCCTTCTAGCTTTTTCTTTGCCATTACAGTTACTTCTCCTACATTAAGAGTTGTTTGCTGCAATTTTATATTAAAATTTACGGATTCTGTTATATTAAATTCTTTATGATAATCTATATACCCTAAATGTTTTATTAAAAGCTCAGCATCTTCTGCATAGGTAGCAGTTATTGAAAACTCTCCGTTAATGTCTGATATAGTTTGTATATTCCATGGGGATAATATAACTATTGCATAACTTATAGGCTCTTCTGTTTTCGAGTCGATAATTTTACCCGACACATTAGGTTTTGTCCTATTTTCTTGACCAATAGCAACACCACATAGCAGTAAAAATAAAACAGCTGTAAGATATAAGTAGTGTAAAACAATTATTGCCATATTCTTAATAGCACTCTTGGAGCGATATTTTTCACTAGGGGAGTTCTAATAATTGGTTTTATTCGATTTTTTATTTTGAGGTTTTAGATTTGGATTTTGCAAAATGTGAGCGTAGCGGTGCCTACGGTGCATTTTGTAAAATTCAAAGATGAAGCCTCAAAATGAAAAAGCGTTAAAATCCAATTATTAGAAGTTCCCACTATTAAATCTCAATATAGAACCACTATATTTTCGATTCAATAGCAAAAAATCTCATCTCCAATAGCACTTTTAAAAATACACCAATAATTATTTTACCCTACTTAGTATATAAGACAATATTATGAATTACCTATATTTAGCTATTAAGTGCGAATTAATGTCTGAAAATTTTAGCCATTTTCAATAAAAATAAAAAAATTTGAACTAATTTTACAAAGAAATACCAAAATTTTCAAACCATTATTCGCATTAAAGTAAAATATAAAAATACCCAAATTACATTTTATTAGGCACATAAGTTGATAAAGAGAGGATATACATTAATTTAAAATCTTAAAATTATGTCTTATTCAAATTTTTCAACTTTTGCCACAGAGCTTAGCGGTTCAATTTTAACCGTAACATTTAATCAACCTCCAATCAATATTCAAAGTATTGCTCAGTTGGATGATCTTAATCATTTAGCTGAAATGTTGGAGGACGACCGTAATGTAAAAGTGGTTGTTTTTCAGTCGGATGTACCAGAATTTTTTATTGCTCATGCCGATATTGAGTTTTTAAAAGATATGTCGACAGTTGCTGTTGCACGTGAAGATGTTGAACTACTCTATCTACAAAAGGTTTTAGAGCGTATAAGCTCTTTACCTCAGGCAACTATTGCTAAAATAGAGGGTTTTGCTCGTGGCGGTGGTCACGAATTTGCACTTGCTTGTGATATGCGTTTTGCAGCACGTGGGAAAGCTGTTTTTATGCAGATGGAGGTAGGTATGGGTATTCTGCCTTGTGGCGGTGGTGCATCGAGAATGGCTCGCCAATGTGGTTTAGGAAGAGCATTAGAGGTTATTCTTGGAGCACGTGATTTTGATGCTGACGAAGCTGAACGTATCGGAACAGTAAATAGAGCGATAGATAGTGATAAAATTGGTAAATTTGTTAGCGATTTAGCCACTAGAATTTCAAAATTCCCTGCAGATTCAATCACTGCTTGCAAAAGAACTGTATATGCTTCAATCGATTTACCAATCGAAAAAGCACTTATGGAAGAGGCTTACCAACTTTATCAAGCAACAAGCAAAACTCCTGCAATCAAAAGATTTACAACAGCTTTCGAAACAAAATTCCAGTATGATTTAGACAATCAAAGGAAGTTTGAGAGCAAACTCTTAGACATTCAAGAGATAAATTAGTAATGCCAATAAAGGTTTGAAAAACCTTCTTCCGCTTTTTGCGAGCGAAAGAAGGTTTTTCAAACCTTTATTGGCATTAATAATAGTTTTACGAATGACCCTCCGAAAGTCAGATTTTAGAAGTTCCCTATAGGTCACCCACCTTTTCAAACCTTTATTCGCATTAACAGCTATAACTCTTGAGAAAGAGTAATATCAAGAAAGCTACAAAGTCCACAAGGAACAGTAATATAGCTTTTTGAGTTATCTATTTTTAGCTCTTCACCCGTAAGGATATTGACCACTTTTGCTGGTTTGATAGTATTGAAACTAATTTCTACTTCACGGTCATCTGGATTGATATAACCACCATCGACAATTGTTAGTCTTAGATGTTTTGGAGCAGATTGTGCAGCAACCCACGCAACTTTACCCTTAACTGTAATTGGGAGAAGTTTAGCACGCTCTTTAATCTCTTTTTCAATAGTTTTGTAGTAGGTCTCAGCAGGATATTTCTCCTTACCATCGGCACTATAGTAGTAGAAACCATCGGTGTAATACTCACTCATAATATCCTTATATATTGGGTGGATGTGGTCGGTTAATTTTCCACGTGGTGCATCTAAATCGGCTGCTACACCCTTTTGCGGAGGTGTAATCATAACAATGCCATTTTCGTAGCTTGGCAAGAAGTTTAATCTTCTATCTACCACACCTGCTGCATATCGAGAAAAATCCCACTCAGTAACTTTTGCTCCTGGCCATGTTCCGTTTAGTCGGCTAAAGGCATATTTGTGTTCATCTTCAAATTTTTTATCATAAAATGTAGTCCACTTAACATTGTTTGATTTATCAATCCACTCATGGTCAGGCTCTAGCATACTAACATGAACAGGCGAAAAGCTCACAATCTCACTACGTTTTGGAACATATATTACACCTTTTGCTAGCATAGTCCAGAGCAGAGACATATATTGCTGGTCTACCATATAGTTATCAAAATATTGAGTACCAAGTGAGGTGTGGTATATCTGCATACGCAAGAAATTGTTGGGTAGGTTTTGGTGCGAAAATTGACGTAGTCGGTCGAAGCTGGCATTATCACGAGCGCAGCGACTTCCCCAGCTATTAGTAGCACCACTAGCCCACATACCAAGTCGAGAAGCTAGGCTTAGCTCCATAGATTTGTCGGTAGTCTCCTCCATAGCAGGAATAAATACTTCGGCAAACTCACCCGAAACTAGGCGTGACCACATTGGTAGATATACTATAGATTGCCAAAAGGTGGCTTTGGTACGTACAAATATATTTGCATTTTTTCCTATGCAATATTGTGCTAATGGATATATAAGATTGTCGAGGACATAGCCAAATTCATCACTATGCTCCTCTAATTCAGGGTATATAAGTACGGTTTTCTTGCCTTGAGAATTTGCAATGGTCTCTTTGTGAGAACTAGGGTGAAACATATATGGGTCGTTGCCATGACCACCCCAAAATGCAGCTCCAGGTTCACCCTCATAGCCTATAGAGTGCGCAGCAACAATCTCGTCGTGCGACATAACATATTTTCTACGCTGATCTCTTTTATTGATATATCGCTCGCTTGTAAGCTCCTTTTCTCTATCCCAAACTTCAGCTTTCCCATCTGTTCCAAAGCCGCTATCGGTGCCAAGGCTACTAAGAAAAACAGGGCTTGTGTAGTGTCTATTAAGAGAGTCGACTAGCTCTTCTACGCCCTCTCTCTTTTCAGAAAGTAGGTAGACAGGGAGCGGCTCTCGCTCATATTCTGGGGCTTTAAAGCTCTCAAGTTCTAATTTCGCTTTTTCAGAGTTGTTGAGTATTTTGGTGATTTTACCTTTGGGAACCAAATTTTCGTATTGAGCCTTCCATTTAGGGTTGTTAAGATTAATAATATGCACACAACTACCACCACTTTGTGCACTTGCAAAAATTATGAAATTGTTGTCACTATCGTAACACATATCGTTAAATGAGAATCTACATTTTAGAATTTCACCATTATCTATATTAAAATCTGAGTCATTAAGAACAATATTATTGCCATATTTTGTAAAATAGCTATACCCATTCTTGCTATCTACCGCCTCAGTCTGCACAACACGATATCCAAATTGGATGATTTTATCGGTTTTATAGCTATTTATATCTATAAGTCTCTCTTTTGAATCGGCAGGTGTAAAGGATATAATATTTCTTCGAGCTAGATTGGAACTACCCATCAATATTTCGTTCTTATTACTATATGGATTGACTGAAAAAGAGCCAAAAGGACCTTGATTTTCAACATTATCTGCTTTAAATGGTTTCTTTTCTAAGGCTTTGAATTGATATAACACACCACGACTACCCGAAATATTCATTGTGTGGTTAATTCCATGAGCAACCAAAATATCCTCACCGCTTTTATCAGTAAATTTTCTAATAAAGTTGATAGAGTGCTTATTGTCGTCAGGTCTTACATTGCCATCGTTCATCTTTACAACATCATTAATAGAGTAGGAAGAGCTTGGAATAGCTGCCACTTTTTCTCCGTTTGCGTCTATGTAGTAGAGATTTAAATCGTAGCCACTACAAGCTACATATCCTTTACCATCTTTTTGAAAGCCTGTTACGCTATACATTGGTGCATCACTCTCTTTAAATTGCCAAATAATCTCGCCTTTATGGTTTAAGCAGTAGAGAGAGCCATTTCCGTTTGCAGCTAAAATCTCGTCAACTCCATCGCCATCTAAGTCGTAGCACGCCATATCGTGATTCATAATACCATGATCTAACACTGTTTGCCACAAAATAGAACCATCGTAATCTACACCGATAATATCCCCATCATAAGATGAGCCTACAGCATAATGTTTGTCACCGTTTTTAGCAGTGCGAATTTTCATAATGGTTTCGTGTGTGTCGATGCTCTTAATTGCCTCCTTTTGAGTTGAATTACAACCTGTAATTATAACACAACTTAAAGTCAGTAGTAGTGATTTAGTAAGTAGAGTTTTTTTCATATTTTAAAGTAGTTAGGGGGTATAAATTTGCGAGTTTAAGTAGGGTAAAATAATTATTGGTGTATTTTTAATAGTGCTATTGGAGATGAGATTTTTTGCTATTGAATCGAAAATATAGTGGTTCTATATTGAGATTTAATAGTGAAAAATAT
>JAWXTR010000040.1:0-24570 GCA_044433365.1 Rikenellaceae bacterium | reverse complement strand
ATGAGATTTTTTGCTATTGAATTGAAAATATAGTTATTCTACATTGAGATTTAATAGTAAAAAATATCGCTCCAAGAGTGCTGTTAAAAATATGGCAATAATTGTTTTACACTACTTAATATGGCAACTTGTAAAAATTAATTTTTCTAAACACTATACCCTACACTCTAACTTTTCATGCGGATTCGCAAAACCCTTTCTGCGGATTTGCCTCACAATTTTTTTTCAAAAATTGTGCGCTCAGTGGTCTCGAAGAGCCACTTAAGGCGTGTTTTTGTTCACTTTTTCTTAAAAAGTGTTAAATATAGTTTTTCTATTACCTCCATTTTTGCGAATGACCCTTTTCAAAAAAGCATACAAATCCCAAGCCCAAATATCTGTTATTATTTAACTTTTTAAATAACAGCTACTTAGGTATATTGTTTAGAGGAACTTCTAAAATCTGATTTTCGGAATAGATTTAGGGAATTTCTAACTATTTATGATGATAAGGCTCTCCTTTTATTATGGTGTGTGCCCTATATAGTTGCTCTATAAAGATAAGCCTTATCATTTGGTGTGAAAAGGTCATTTTTGAGAGCGATATTTTTGATGTACATCTACTGTATACCTGCTCACTAAAGCCATAAGCTCCACCAATAACAAAAGCAATATTTCTAACCGAGCGTAGGTTGAGATTTTCGATATATGTGGCGAAACCTTCGCTACTAAACTCTTTTCCCCTCTCGTCAAGAAGCACTACTTCGTCAAAATCTTTTAGAGCCGATAGTAGCATCTCTCCCTCTCTCTGTTTAATCTCACCTACTGCCATGCTTTTAGCCCCTTTAATATCAGGGAATGTTGTAATGTTAAATTTTGTATATTTAGATAGTCGCTTTTTGTATTCAGCTATCCCAATCTCAACAAAATCTACATTTGTTTTTCCAATTACAATTAGTTCTATATTCATAAGTTTATTAAATTTCTCATTAATTAATTTTATTATGAGAAAAGCAAGTTCTCGTACACAAATTGTGCCATTTCAATATTATTGTAGATTTTACAAGCAATATTGTATTTTCACCCACTTTTTTACTCATTTTTTTTAAAAAACATGTTTTATCTACTATTTTCTACCAAAAATATATAATTATTTGGAATAAAAAAGGATATTTTCCTATATTTTTTTAAAATTCATAAAAAACTTACTTTTACTCATGCGAAAAGAGGGGGGTGTTGAAAATTCAACACCCCCCTCTTTAAAAAATCTTTATCGATACTTAATTACCTCCACCTAAAGAGTAGTAAAGATTAATTACCCCAGATATTTCATCATATTTATCGCTTACAGATGTTAGCTGAGCATCTAAAAGGCTCTGCTGTGCAACTAAAACTTCGAGATAGTTTGTAGAACCATGTTTCATTAGAAGCTCCGTAGCGTGGAGTGCTCTCTGTTGCGAAGCAATCTCTTTGCTAGATAGCTCTAAGCGGCTCTTTGCAGTTTGCCACTGAATTAGAGCATCGTTTACCTCAGCACCAGCCTCTAAAACAGTCTGTCTAAACTCAACTGCTGCTGCCTCTTGCGCCGCTTCCGAGATTTTTAAGTTGGCGGTATTTGTACCTTTATTAAAAATTGGTTGTGTTAGCGAAGCCGCTGCACTAAGAAGCAGTGCCATAGGATCGGCAACTACACCTCCCGAACTGTTTGTCCATCCAGCCGAACCACTAAGCGAGATTGAGGGGTAGAAGTTGGCACGAGCTTCGTTAGTGGTGTAGTGAGCTTGTGCATAATTATACTCCGCAATCTTTATATCGGCTCTTGTACGAAGCATCGTAATCGGCAATCCGTAAGATATCTCAGAAGGAAAATTTTGAATATCTAAACTACCTCTTTCGATGCTACTTGCCACACTACCAAGCAGTGTTGATAGCGAATTTTCTACTGTACTAATCTGCTTTTGAAGCGTTAGAAGCGACGCCTCAACCTTTATCTTGCTAGCCTCAGCCTGCGCAATTGCAGCATCGGTAGTGGTGCTATTTAGCTTTAAAGCTCTTAAAACTCTAAGATTTTCCTCTCTAATTACAAGGTTGGCTTTGCTAATTTCGAGCTGTTTGTCATACATAAGTAGAGTGTAGTAGCTCTCAGCAATTGTAGCAATAAGCCTACTTCTTACAGCCTGTTTATAGGCGTAACTTTCATCTACAGCTGCTATTGCTTTCTCTTTAGCATTCCATTTTTTACCAAAAATATCTATCTCCCACGCTGCTGATAGCGATAGGGAGTAGTTATTTGACGCTTTTGCTCCATCAAAGCTACTAGTCGATGCCGATGCACCAGCCGATAGCGATGGAAGATACGAAAGTCTTGCTGCATAAAGTGATGCCTGAGCTTGCTCAATTTGCAAAAGTGCAATTTGAATATCGCTATTACTCTCCAGCCCCTCATCAATCAACTTTTGAAGCTCACTATCAGTAAAAAGCTCTTTGTAGCCAAGAGAAGCGATTGAAGTGGTGTCGTCGAGCGCAGAGCTAATGCGGTAGATATTCTCAACCTCTTCAATTTCAGGAGTTTTGTATGTTTTATATAAATTACAGCTGCTTAGTGCAGTAAAGAGCAGAAGCGGAGCTGTAATAATTGCTATTTTTCTCATATTTCTCTAACTTTTAATGCGTTTTGGAGCTATACGCTCTTGTAAATTTTGGAAGAAGATAAATAGTACAGGTACGATAAATAGTAGGGCAATAGTACCTACCAACATCCCTCCAACTGTACCTACACCAAGCGAAATATTACCATTTGCACCTACTCCCGTTGCAAACATAAGAGGGAGCATACCGATAATCATCGTTAGTGAGGTCATTAGGATAGGGCGTAGTCGCTCTTGTGTTGCTGCTAGTGCAGCATCTTTAATTGATAAGCCCTCTCGGCGTTTTTCCGATGCAAATTCGGTGATAAGAATCGCTGTTTTTGCAAGAAGTCCAATAAGCATAATAAGACCTGTCTGCATATATATGTTGTTGTCAAGTCCAAAGATTTGCGCAAAAAGAAAACTACCCGCAAGACCAAAAGGAATCGAAAGAATTACAGCAAGTGGAATAAGTAGACTTTCGTAGAGAGCACAAAGAATCAAGAATACGAAAACAATACTAATAACATATACAATTGCTGAGCTATTACTAGATGATGACTCCTCACGAGACATACCACCAAACTCATAACCGTAACCAGTTGGAAGAACCTGTTCTGTCACCTCTGCAATTGCTTTTAGAGCCTGCCCAGAGCTATAACCATCGGCTGGAACGCCATTTACTGTAATTGAGTTGAAAAGATTAAAGCGGCTAATTGTTGCAGCACCATAATCTTTTCTAAGAGTTAGATATTGACTAATTGGCGACATCTGCCCATCACTATTTCGAACATGGATATTGTCGAGAGCCTTTGTATCAAGTCTAAACTCGGGCGATGCTTGCACCATTACACGATATAACTTAGAAAAACGGTTGATATTTGAGGAGTAACTACCACCAACATATCCTGCAAGTGTAGAAAGTACATCATCAGGTGAGACTCCATTAATCTTACAAACTGCTGCATCTACCTCAACCATATATTGAGGGAATTTTGGATCGAAAGAGGTGTAAGAGCGAGAAATTTCAGGACGCTCATTAAGGGCAATGATAAGATTGTTTGCCACGGTAAATAAATCCTCAATTTTTCCACCTTTTTGGTCTTGAAGATTAATTTCAAAACCAGATGTAACACCATAACCTGTAATCATAGGTCGAGCATTAGCACGTATTGTTGCACCATTGATATGTGAGGTGTTTTTGTATATTTTTTGAATTACACTGGTAATATCCTGCCCCTTCTCAGCACGTTTTTCCCACGATTTTAGAAGGATTATAAACATACCTGTATTGGAGCCTTGACCACCTCCAATTGCCGAACCTGTCGATTTTGAGTAGATTTCTATCTCTGGAATATCTTTAATCGCCACCTCTATTTCGTCCATAATGCCAGCTGTGCTATTAACACTACTTCCCGGTGCAGTTTGAACTATCACAAATATTGTTCCCATATCTTCGTCAGGAACAAAACCAGTTTTTGTGTTTTGCATCATATATACCAACCCTACACAACTACCAATTAGTAGTAAAAACGATAGCCATTTTTTCTTAATAAAAAACTGTACACGATTTTTATATTTTGCTAGCAGTTTACCAAACGAGGCATCAAAAGCGAGGTGAAAACGAGACGAAAAACTAAGTTTTCCATCGCTCTCTTTATCCATGTGTGGAGTCATTATCAGCGCACAAAGTGCAGGACTGAGCGTAAGGGCATTGATTGTGGAAATACCAACAGCAACCGCCATAGTCAAACCAAACTGAGTGTAGAATGTACCTGTAGTACCACCCATAAGACTTACAGGAATAAATACCGCCATAAATACTAAAGTAGTGGTGATAAGTGCTGAGGTAATGCCCCCCATCGCTGCAACTGTAGCCTCATAAGAGGATTTGTAGCCCGCATCAAACTTTGCCTGCACCGCCTCAACAACCACAATGGCATCATCCACCACCGTACCAATCACCAGAATCAGAGCCGAAAGCGTAAGCATATTGATTGTAAATCCACCAAAATATAGAAAGGCAAAAGTACCAATCAAAGATACTATAATCGAGGCTGTAGGGATAATAGTAGAGCGGATACTTTGTAGAAAGAAGTAAACCACCAATATTACAAGCAAAATCGCCTCAATTAGGGTTATGATAACATTTTTGATTGAAGCATCCAAGAATGTTTTAACGTTCATAAGAGTAGTTAGGGCTATACCCTCTGGCAAATCTTTAGAAATTTGCTCTACAGCCTTTTCAATCTCAATAATAATATCATTTGCATTCGAACCTGGCGTTTGCGTAATCATACACATAGCTCCAGAATGACCATTTACCTGATTTATACGAGAGTAGTCAACAGCACCAAGCTCAATACGTGCTATATCTTTTAGTCGAAGCACCTCACCATTTTCAGTAGCTTTAACCACCATATTTTCGAAATCTACCTCATTTTCATAACGACCTCTATACTTTAGAGTGTATTGAAACGTGTTTTGTGTATCTGCACCCAAAGTACCGGTTGAAGATTCGATATTTTGCTCACTAAGAACGGTTGTTATATCACTAGGGATAAGCGAGTGTTGCGCCATTTTTTGAGGGTCTAACCATATACGCATAGAGTAATCGGCACCCATTACATTAATCTCACCAACACCAGCAATACGAGAAAGACGAGGTTCGATGTTGATTTTTAGGTAGTTGTTCAAAAACAGCTGATCGAACTGGTTGGTCGGGCTATATATACCCAAAGATAGGATATTACTTGTCTGTCTTTTACGCACGGTAACACCCGAACGTGTAACCTCAGCAGGTAGTAGACTTGTAGCCGAAGCAATACGGTTTTGGACATTTACCGTAGCCATATCGGCATCGGTGCCCTGTTTAAAATATACGCTAATGCTAGCACTACCAGTGTTTGTGGCACTAGAGGACATATACATCATATTTTCCACACCATTTAGAGCCTCCTCTAACGGTACAATAACACTCTTTTGCACCGTTTCTGCATTTGCACCGCTATAACTAGCCGAAACGCTAACTGTAGGTGGTGCAATCTCTGGGAACTGCTCGATAGGAAGCTGCGCTAAACCTATTATTCCCAGAAACATTATTAATACCGATATTACACCTGCAAGTATCGGTCTATCAATAAATATCTTTAATTTCATCTGTCAATATTAAATTTTTGTTGGTCGTTTTTCAGGGAACTTCTAAAATCGGTTTTGAGAGAAAAACTCCCCTTTAAAAAAACACCATTTACTACAAATTTTGAGAAATTCTTTGGCTATTTATAGGTGAGCCATCCCTTACAAGACCTGCACCCTCAGCAATAATCTCTTCACCTCCATCAAGTCCGCTAAGTACGATATACTCTCTGCCATTATTAATATCAAACACTTTAACCTCTGTAGATTTAGCTTTTCCATCAACAATACGATATACAAAAACCTTATCTTGAAGCTCATAAGTGGCAGCAATAGGAATAACTACAGCATCATCTTTTGTTGTAGGAATCAAAATTGTACCATTTGCTCCATTTCTTAACATTTGGCTAGGATTTTCAAAAATTGCACGCACACTGACCGCACCTGTAGATTTGTCGATTGTACCGCTAATTGCATCTATTTCACCACTTAAAGAGTACTCTTTACCATTACTTAAAAGCAAATTAACATCTGGTATAGAGTTTTGCGCCTCGTTTAATGAGCCATATTTGTCGATAAGGTCTAAGATTTCGTTTTGAGTCATCGAAAAATATGCGTACATTTTGCTATCATCTGAAACCGAAACCAATGGGTCGGTAATTGTGCTGCTAACAAGCGCACCTACACGATAAGGAATCATACTTGCCACACCATTTACTGGGCTTTTCACCTCTGTATATAATAGGTTGTTACTAGCGGTTAACTCGGCTGCTTCTGCCTGCATAAGGGTGGCTTTTGCCTCAGCAAGAGCATTTTCGGCTGTAGATAGGTCGAATTGCGACACTACATTCTCTTTTAATAGAGCCTTTTTACTATCTACTGTAAGCTCAGCTGTCAGAAGCTTAGCTTTTGCACTCTCCACATTTGCTTTTGCACTCTCTAATGCAGCTTTATAAGGTACTTGGTCGATAATAAATAGAGTTTGTCCTTTTCTAACCTCTCCACCCTCATTAACTAAAATTGAGGTGATTGTACCGCTTACTTGTGGACGAATTTCTACGTAGTGGTGACCATTTAAAGTAGCAGTATATTGAGTTGCTAACTTTTGGTCGCTACTAGTTACAATCATTGTTTTGTGGGTTGTTACAACCTCTGCTTTTTGATTCTCTTTACACGAACCCAACGCTAGTAGGGCTAAAAGTGCGATGAAAAATGTTCTTTTTTTCATAAGTTTATTCTATTTTTATTCTATTATTTTCTTTTCAATTTAGTCCAAATAATATTGGGGAGTTATAAATTCTGGATTTTTAGTGATTTTAGAAGTTCCCTATTGTAAATTTATTTAAGGGAACTTCTAAAAACAGCTTTAGGTAAATGTTAAATTTTAACATTTACCTAAAGCTATTTTTACAATTTATTTTCATTAAGATATGCCAAAAACTGCTCTTTATATTGCTGTCCTAAAGGAAGTTGATTATCCTTTATTACTATATGATTATTTTCAAAACTATCAATGTTGTTTATATTTATTACAAACGACTTATGCGTTCGCATAAAGATATTTTTAGGGAGTCTCTCCTCTATATTTTTCATTGTGCTTTTGGTTACAATGTTTTTTTCGGTTGTGTATATCTTTACATAATCTTTCAACCCCTCTATATAAAGAATTGAACTAAACAAAAGTTTGACAACACTATAATCCGATTTTACCATTATATAGTCAGCAATTTCGCTACTACTAGTCGATACACTAGCTATAGTCGACGAATTATTGATTAAATCAAACTGTTTTTGCGCTCTATTTACCGCCTTAAAAAAGCGGTCGAACGAGAAAGGTTTTAGAAGATAGTCTATTGCTGATACCTCAAACCCTTCGAGGGCATAGTTTTGATATGCTGTCGTAAAAATCACCATCGGTGGATTTTCCAACATCTTTACCACCTCTATTCCACTCATGTGAGGCATATTTATATCAATAAAAAGAAGATCAACCTCCTCTTTTTTTAATATTTCTACCGCTTCAATACCATCCGCTGCTGTTGCTAGTAGCTCTATTGATGGTATTTTCTTGCAAAAATTTTCTAAAATTGATAGAGCTAATGGCTCATCGTCTACTGCTAAACATCTCATAATATTTACCGTTAATTGTAGAAATTATTAAAGGGGAGTTCTATGTTCTATTTTTTTAAGATTAGAAGCTCCATGTTGTACGAAACTACGCTAACTTATTGAAGTTTCATTTAAAGGTAGTACCAATTTTACAATAAATGTATCATCTTTTGCCCCTGCCTTAAAGGTGTAGTTATCTTCATATAGCAAATCAAGGCGACGACGAATATTTTTAATACCTATCCCACTATTTTTATTGTCAACTTTTAATTTCACTATTTTATTCTCGCATATAAAAGTAAGATTGTCGTTTTCTACCTCTAAAAGTATGTTAATTTCGGTATGCTTTGAAGAGTTTATACCATATTTAAACGCATTTTCTAAAATTGGAATCAGCAGCATTGGTTCAATTCTGTAAGGTTCGGTATTCCCAATCTTTGTAAAATTAACCTCTGTTTTGCTTGTAAGTCGAAGCTGCTGCAAGCCTAAATAGTTTTCGATTACCTCAATCTCATCCTCCAGCTGCACTCTATCTTTGTCAGTTTCGTAGAGCATATATCTCAAAATTGATGCTAATTTTAGGACTGCATCCGACGATGACTCTGAATTTAAAATTGTTAGCGAATATATAGAATTTAGAGCATTAAACAAAAAGTGAGGATTAATTTGTTGTTTAAGATACTCTAATTCCGATGATATTTTCTCTTGTTGAAGCGATGCTACTCTCTCCTCCTCTTTTTTAGAACGCTCCATAAAACGAATAATTATGGAGATTGAGAATATAAACATAATTCCGTAGAAAATAGTCATATTACGCATCGAAAACGAGTAAAATTTAAAGTTACTATCACGACTTATTTCTCGATTTATTACATCCAAGTCTCTCATCTTCGAACCTAGTTCTCTAAATTTAGCGGTACGCATCTTTTCATCCTCTTTGGTTACCTCACTTCTTCTCTCTTTAATCTCTTTTTCTAACTCAGTCTTATATCGACCCAGATTTTCCATTCGAACAACATAATTGCAATATCTTAAACCTATAATCGATACGTTCAAAATGATAATTGAAAATATTGCAAATAAAACATTTCGTTTCTTAAACAGAAATTTTGGAGTAAGCCACAAATAACTAATATAAAAGACAAAAACATAAGTACTCCATACAGCAGCATTTAAAAAATCAAAATTAAAAACAATCGTATCATCTTTTGATTCTATATGAGAGGCAATTACAATAACTGTCCAAACAACAATATGAATTGCTATCTGTTTTATCTTTTTTATTAACTTTTTTTTCTTTTTTCTATCTTTAAAAAGTCCCATTATTAAAAGTATTGTGATGATATTTGTTCTTAAAGGTTCGTAACAATAAAAATGCTCCTAAGTTATATCATTGGCTCGTTTGTAAGTCACCGATTTAACTAAGGAGCATATCATAATATATACGTAAAATTATCAGATCTACATATATCTTGAACCAGGACCACCGCCACCAGGACCACCACTACCAGGACCACCAGGACCTCGGTCGCTACTAGGACCTTTATCATAGCCACTTGTCATACTGTTAAACTTAAAGCTATAAGTTAGCATAAAGTAACGTTCCAACACTTGCGACACACTATCTGTAATATATATATCACCTACAGAGTGGCTATAACTTTTGCTTTCGTTTAATAAATCATAAGCACTAATTCTTAGTTCAGATTTACCACCCATAAATTTATAACCGATACCTGCGTTTAACATATTATAGTATGGCGACTCGTCTGGAGCATTTGTAGAGTAGTAGTAATAGTTGAATGAGTAGTCTGCATTAAGTACTAAGTGGTTAAATAGAATCCAGTTTGCACTAACACCAGTAGCATTACTTATATAGTTGTAAGGTGTAGATGCTGTATTAGTACTTGTAGAGTTTGTTACAGAGAATCTATTAGATACTGTAAAATCAAGATTTTGCGAAATATTACTAATAATCATTGCATTAAGCGAACCAGTGTTGTTTTTTGAGTAGTTAAGTACATTATCTACAACACTTGGTTGACGACTGTAGTAGTACATCGGCATAAGGTTCATTTTACTAGATATTCCATTTAAGGGGAATGAGTAGATACCACCAGCTCTAACACTCCAATAACCATCAACGTTTACAGGCACTGTAAGCTGTGCACCCGATTGAACTGTAACACCATTGATTGTAGTATCTTGAGATATAGATGTCACACTATTAGCAAAACCATTTATGCTGTTATTTACATTTGCAAACAGACGAACCATAGTCGACTTTTGCATATTTGAAGATGAATAGCTAAGTGAAAGCTCATTGCTATAACCTTGCGCTAAGTATGGATTACCTTTAGATACCTGCAATGGGTCTGTATTGTCAAGTACATCTTGAAGCTGTGTTACAGAAGGTAGAGATGGACGACCTGAGTAGAAAAGCGTAAAACGTTTTGACTCAGTAATATCATAATCCATTCTCGAAAACAGCTTAACACTATTAAAGTTGTAGTCGTATTGCTCCTCGCTTGGATATATAAGATTACTTTGAAGGTCAGAATTTTGGTAGTTTGCTCTAGCACTAAAGTTTACGTTTTCGCCTTTTAAAGAGTAACCCAAACCAGCCTCTTGTGTTAAGTAGTCACGCTCAAAAACATTCGACAAATCGTCGTATACATAATATTCGTTAGTCAGACGGTCTAAAACGTAAGTTTTGTTGTCAGAGTCACTCCAATCATAATCTGCACGATACTCAATATTAAGACCTTGATTAGGCGTGATGGCGTAAGTGTAGCCAACACTACCACCAATAGTATTTGTACCAGAGTGCACATTATTATCTTGGTTAATTAAAGAGTCGACCATTGTATCAATGTTAGAGTTGTATGTTGCACTATTACCCTCTAAGAATGTATCAGATGTGGTTTTCGAAAATTTAGCATTTACACGAGTTGTAAGAGAGCTTTTCTCGCTAATTTTGTGTAACCATGTAAGCGAACCTCCTACTGTATATCCATCACTTCCAGTATGAGTATATGTACTTGCATCATTTTGAGTAATACCATCTTCCTCTCTTACTGTATCTTCGTAGTTGTTACCACCAGCATCTGTAATATATGCGTAAGGACGGAAATAGATCATATTGTTTCCTTGTGTAGACTCCAAGTCGAGTCTAAAGTTGTGACGCATACTTAAATTACTAGTATTTGAATTGGTATAATATATCTCGTCAGAATAAAGAGCATCTTTTGTTGAAGAAGATACCACATCTGTTTGGTTTCTATCGAATGTATAGTTAAAAGATAGTTCTGTTTTGTGGTCGTCATCTTTTTTGAAGTCTCCAGAGTAGTTAAACTTCACACCAGCAGCCTCTTTAATACCACTACTTGACGAACGTCCATAAAAACGACTTCCCGATAGTGCCGATTGGTTTATATTGTTCATACCAAAACCAAAAGTAAAACGGTGGTCGTCTTTAAAGTAGTTTAAGTTAGCCTTGGTGTTGTATCTACCCTCAGTACCGTAACCGCCAATAAAGTCACCCATCTGTACTTCAGATTTTTTAGCTTTAGTTACGATATTAATAGTTTTCGCACGGTCGCCATCATCTACACCTGTAAAACGGCTCTCATCGCTCTTTTCATCAAAAAGCTGAATACTCTCGATTGCATCTGCTGGAAGAGAACTAAGTGCCGACATAGGATCATCCTTAAAATAAGCTTTACCATCTACATACACCTGAGTAATCTCTTCACCACCTGCCTCTGCCTTACCATCGGTAACGCTAAAACCTGGCATTTTTGCTAACAAATCTTCAGCTGTAGCATCTGGGTTTGTTTTAAACGCACCTGCATTAAATTGAGTGGTATCACCTAGTTGTTGCGCTGTTGGAGCACTACCCATTACCACAACTTCATCTACATTTACTCTATCGGCCTCCAATAAAATTTTATCTTTAAGAGTATTTTTACCAGCTACAGGCTTAAACTCAATCTCTTGAGTCTTGTAACCCATAAAGTTTACTTGGATAATTACTGTGCCATCATTTTTGACATTTAAAATATCAAAACTACCTTTGTCGTCAGTAACATCACCTTTTGTACTGTCTTTAATTGTTACAGTTGCACCAATTAGTGGTTCGTTTGCATCTTTGTCGATAACAACACCGCTAATAGTGCTTAATCTCGATTGTGCGAATAATGTAGTATTTATAGCAAAAATTGCTACTAAAACCATCATTAAACTGCTTTTTAATTGCTTCATCTCGTTTTTTGTTTTTTGGAAATTAATTCCAGTGTAATTATTTATCAAATTTTATTCTTTTTTATTAGGTCATTCGCAAAACTACTATCAAGTCAATATACAAATAGTTTACGTCGACAAAACCTCTAGATTACCTCTATTTTTGCACTTTTTTAAAAAAGTGACCAAAATATGCCTTTATTGCTTTTTGAAATTATTATATTTTTTTACGCTACAAAAATATATTTTAGTAGAAAAATCTACAAATTATTTAGACGAAATGGGCAAAATCGTAGATAAACATCATTATTTACAAAAAAACAGAAGAAATCTCAAATTTTGGAGATTTCTTCTGTTTTTATAGTTTTTTAAAGGGAGTTCCTTTACTGCCTATCTTGTTGATTTTCTATCAAAAAATGGGCTTTTACTTGATGAACTAACTGCTATAGCTATCACCTGAGTGCACTCAGAGCCAAGAATCCCCATTGTTTTAGCTGCTAAACCTGCCGAAAACATTACACGTGTGTCGACTTTCATATCCGAAGCCATCGAACATGCCGAACCTACCGCAATACCTAAATCTATTGAATTTAGCGCACAAGGCACTCCCCAAGCTCTTGAGGCACATTTGTCGTATCCGCAATAACCACAATTTAAACCTATAGCTACATTTGGCGTGCCAATTAATACGATAGCTTGAGAATCTAAAATATTTTCACCATCTCTTATAAAAAATTTGTAGCCAAGCTCTTCGGCTAGCTCCAACATTTTATTTGACAATGTTTTAATATCTTCACCCTCAACAAGTGCAATTTCGATAATATCTATGCCTTTGCTTTTGGGTGCTGTACGTGCAGCGTTCATCATGTGGTGCGCCACCTGGGCAACGTGCTTATCTCTTGAGTCTCTTTGGTTAGTTATCATCTCTTAAAGGTTAATGATAAATTACAAATCACTTTTCATTTATAATTTATAATTTATAATTTATAATTTATAATTTAAACTAATTTGTTTTAAACTTATATTTAATCTCTTTTAAATCCTCATTAGCTTTAGCGATTTTATTTTTCATATCTGCTTTAAATGCAGCCACTTTAGCTTTGATTTCAGGAGATGCAGTAGCTAAGATTTGAGCAGCTAAGATTGCGGCATTTTTAGCTCCATCAAGTGCAACTGTTGCAACTGGAATACCTGAAGGCATTTGAAGAATTGAAAGGACGCTATCCCAACCATCGATAGAGTTAGAAGAGTTGATAGGCACTCCAATAACTGGAAGTGGAGTAGATGCAGCTATTACCCCTGGAAGGTGCGCAGCACCGCCAGCAGCAGCTATAATCACCTCAATACCTCTACTTTCAGCATTTTCTGCAAATTCAGCAACCAATTCTGGTGTACGGTGCGCTGAAAGAGCATAAATTTCGAAAGGAATTTCCATTTCATCAAAAAATTTGGCAGCTTCGCTCATAACCTTCATATCTGAAGTGCTACCCATGATAATTGTTACTTTTGGTGTCATATTATAATAGTTAGTGATTATTTTAGATTTGAAAAATTCAATTTTTTTAATTTACTTTTTGAAAAACGCAATTTTCAGACGATTTATTTTGAAAATCAAAAAATATTAAATTATCTTTGCACAAAGATATATAATATTATAGGAATGACAAAAATTAGGCTAAAAAATCTACTGTTCGAACCCTACATTAATGAAGATATAATTGAAAAAGCTGTTGAAAAAATTGCTAAAAAGATTAACTGCGACTTCATAAATAAAGATTGCAACCAAAATCCACCAATTTTTATCTCTGTGCTTAATGGTGCATATATGTTCACCTCCGATTTGGTAAAGAAATTAGATTTTCAGGCTGAAATAGTATTTATTAAAATATCTTCATACTCTGGATTAGAGCGAAGCAATGAGATAAAAACTATTTTGGATGTAGATATTGAGCTTAAGGGGCGAGATGTGATTATCTTAGATGAAATTATCGATAGTGGCAACTCTATTTATCATCTTAAAGAAGAATACCTTAGACGAGGTGCTGCCTCGGTTAGTGCTGCGGCACTTATCCTAAAATCTAATACTGTTCGCAAAGATTTAGAGGTGGAATATTATGGTATTGATATGAAAGAGGATGTTTTTCTTGTCGGTTATGGTTTAGATTACGACCAGTTAGGTAGAACATTAGGCAAGATATATGCTTTAAGCGAAGAAAATTAGAAAAATGAGTATTGAAAATATATTACCTCTTTTAGAGGGGGGCAAACTTCTACCATTAGTAGAAGATTTTTATTCGGTTCAAGGTGAGGGCTACAATACAGGCAAAGCGGCATATTTTATACGTCTTGGCGGTTGTGATGTGGGTTGCAAATGGTGTGATGCAAAAGAGAGTTGGAATCCACGCAATTTTCCGCCTGTTTCGGTCGTTACAGTCATAGAAAGAGCGATGGAGTGTAAGGCTAAAAGCATTGTAATTACTGGTGGAGAGCCACTACTCTACCCGCTTGATATTCTAACTCGTGAGCTAAAGAGCAGAGGTGTCGAGATTTTTCTTGAAACAAGCGGTTCGTCGCCTTTTAGCGGCATTTTCGATTGGGTATGTTTATCACCAAAGCGTAAGCTTCAACCACTAGAGCAGTCGTATGGAATGGCAGACGAACTAAAGGTTATAATCGAAGATTTTGATACTGATATTGAGTGGGCAAAAGAGTGTGCTGCTAAGGTAAAAAAGAGCACTCGCTTATATTTACAGCCTGAGTGGAGTAAGATGAATCAGAATATGCCACTAATAGTGGAATTTGTTAAAGAAAACCCTCAGTGGTCTATCTCGCTGCAAACTCACAAGTTTATGCGTATTCCATAAAGAGAACTTCTAAACTCTGAAATTTTAGAGATTTTTTGTTTAAAGGATATTAAAGTCCGATTTAAGGGAACTTCTAATAATTGGATTTCATTATTTTGAAAAGTCAGCTAAATTTTATATTTTTGCACACTATTTGAACTTGTACTAGCAAAATACAACAATATATATAACAAAAAGGGAACAGTTGTAGTTTCCCGACACAAAATTTCTTTATACTAAAGATTAGATGGAAAAAAAGAGTGAAGAAAAAGGCTTAGATAACAGCTTTTTCATGAAAGAAAAGAGTGAGACTTCTTTCCGTGAGGAACGAAAATCACAACCAGAGAGAGATAACAATGATTTCTCTTCAAACAGAGGTTTTGGTAACGATGGTTCAAAACGCCGTTCGTTTAACCCAAATTTTGACTCTGAAAACAGACCAAAAGGCTTTAATAGCCATAGAGAGCCTGTCTACAAAACTCGCCAAGGTGAAAATTCGATTGTAGGTGAGGGAAGTAAAAGTCGTCGCCCTCGCATAAGACGTAATGAGGGTGAAAATGGCTTTGCCCCATACCAAAACGACGAACAACAAAGAGCTAGATCACCATTTACTAGCAATAAAGGCGATGAATCTACTTCTCATTTTAACCAAGATTCATCATATAGAGATAATTCGTCTTACAGTCGTGAGAGTCAAAACGAAAACTCTTCTTATTCAAAACCGTATGGTAGAGAAGCTTCATCATCATCATCATATAATCGTGATTCAAGAAGAGAAAACTCTTCATACAATCGTGGTGGTGAAAGCAGAAGCAGCTATTCACACAATAGAGAGGGAGGCTCTTCTTACAGTAATAGAAATAGCAGCTCTTCTTATGGTAATAGAAATGGCGGCTCTTCTTACAATCGTGAGGGTGGCTCTTCGTATGGTCGTGACTCTCGTAGAGATAACTCATCGTACAATCGTAGAGATAGCTACAATAATAATAGTTCATACAACAGAGAAAATAGTAGAGAAAACAAAGGTTCATACTCTCGTCCTAGCTATAATAGAGATGGTGAGCACTCTTCTCGACCATCGTATGGTAGAAGAGATAACTCTTCGCAATATGGACAAAGAGAGGGTGGCTACTCTCGTGAAGGTGGCTCTCGTGAGCGCAACAACTCATACTCTCAATCTCGCCCACAGTATCGCTCGAATGGCGACAATCGTGGCGGTGGCTATGAGCAGCGTAGTGGTGGTTACAACCGTGAAGGCGATTATAACAGAGATAATAACTATTCTAATAGAGATAATGGCGGATATAACCGTGACAATCGTAGAGGAAGAGATGGTAGAGATGGTAGAGATGGTAGAGATGGAGCAAGAAAACGCTTTAAATCTACTGCACCATTTATGCCAATGCCAGTGATGAACGAAGAGATTCGTCTGAATCGTTATGTAGCAATGTCGGGAGTATGCTCTCGTCGTGAAGCTGACGAAATTATCAAAGCTGGTGAAATTACCATTAATGGTGAGGTTATAAAAGAATTGGGTATTAGAGTGCAACCAGGTGATGTAGTATGCCACAATGGTGAGCAACTAAGCGGTGAAAAATTGGTATATATCGTAATGAATAAGCCAAAAAATGCTGTTACAACCGTTGAAGATCCAAATGCAGAGACCACAGTTATAGATATCCTTGGAGATAAGGTCAAAGAGAGAGTTTTCCCAGTGGGTCGTCTCGACAAAAACAGTATGGGTGTAATAATTCTTACAAATGATGGCGTACTTGCTAAAGAGCTTACACATCCATCGTATGAGAAGAAAAAAATATATCACGTATTCCTTGATAAACCTGTAAAAGAGGAGGATATGGAGCAGCTTGCCAACGGCATTGAGCTTGAAGATGGGATGGCTTACGCCGATGAGTTAAGTTATGTTTCAGAAGATACTCGTGAGGTTGGAATAGAAATTCATAGCGGACGTAATCGTATTATACGTCGTATGTTCGAACATTTAGGATATAAGGTGATGAAGCTAGATAGAGTATACTTTGCAGGTATCACTAAAAAAGGTCTAAAACGTGGATTCTGGCGTTATCTTACTGCTCAAGAGGTTGGTAAGTTAAAAAACAGATCTACTAGAAAATAGTTGTTTTAGGGGATTTTAAGTTTATACTTAAAATTCCCTTGAACAATTTCCATTAGTTTAAAGATGAAAGAGATAATAGAAGAGGGTGGCGAATATAAATACGGTTTTGTAACCGATATTGAAAATAGCCAGATAGCTAAAGGTTTAAGTGAGGAGACTGTAAGAATAATCTCTCAGAAGAAACAGGAACCAGAGTGGTTGACCGAATTTCGATTAGAGGCATATCGCTACTGGAAACAGATGGAGATGCCAGATTGGGCACATCTTAACATTCCAGCAATAGATTTTGACGATATTATCTATTATAGTGAGCCGAAAAAGAAAAAAGAGTTGGCTAGCCTTGATGAAGTAGACCCAGAGCTTTTAGAGACTTTCGAAAAGCTCGGCATTCCGCTTTCAGAGCAAAAAGTACTTGCAGGAGTTGCTGTAGATGCAGTAATCGACTCAGTGTCGGTAAAAACCACCTTTCGTGAGACTTTAGCCGAAAAAGGTATTATATTTTGTTCGTTTTCAGAGGCTGTAAAAGAGCATCCAGAGCTTGTAAAAAACCATTTAGGACGTATAGTATCGTACACTGACAACTATTTTGCAGCTCTAAACTCAGCGGTTTTCTCGGATGGGTCGTTTTGCTACATACCTAAAGGGGTTAGATGTCCTATGGAGCTATCTACCTACTTTAGAATTAATGCTGCAAATACAGGACAGTTTGAGCGCACAATGATTATTGCCGATGAGGGTAGCTATGTTAGTTACTTAGAGGGTTGTACTGCACCTATGCGTGATGAAAATCAGCTACATGCTGCAATTGTAGAGATTTTTGTTGAAAAAGATGCTGAGGTGAAATACTCTACAGTTCAAAACTGGTATCCGGGTGATAAAAATGGAGTTGGAGGTATCTACAACTTTGTAACGAAACGAGGAATTTGTAGAGGTGCAAATTCCAAACTTTCGTGGACACAAGTTGAGACTGGTTCGGCTATAACGTGGAAATATCCAAGTTGTGTACTTGCTGGCGAAAATAGTATAGGTGAATTTTATTCAATAGCTCTTACAAACAACTACCAACAGGCTGATACAGGCACAAAAATGGTGCATTTAGGTAGCGGAAGCCGTAGTAGAATTGTTTCGAAAGGTATTTCGGCAGGAAAAAGCCAAAATAGCTATCGTGGATTGGTTTCAATAGGTGCAAAGGCTGAAAATTGTAGAAACTACTCACAATGTGATTCACTGCTTATTGGTTCGACTTGTGGAGCGCACACTTTCCCCTATATGGATGTAAAAAATCGTACCGCTGTGGTAGAACATGAGGCTACAACCTCTAAAATTAGCGAAGATCAGCTATTTTACTGCAATCAGAGAGGAATTTCGACCGAAGAGGCAGTAGGATTAATTGTAAATGGATATGCCAAAGAGGTGCTTAACAAACTTCCATTTGAATTTGCTGTTGAGGCTCAAAAACTGCTCTCTATTAGCTTGGAAGGAAGCGTAGGGTAATTTTAATTCATAATTCATAATGCATAATGCATAATTTTTAATGTATAATGCATAATTATGAATTATGCATTATGCATTAATAATTAAGGATTATGTTAAAAATAACAGATTTACACGCCTCAGTTGAGGATAAAGAGATATTAAAAGGGATAAATTTAACGGTAAATGCTGGTGAAGTACACGCTATTATGGGTCCTAATGGCTCTGGTAAAAGTACTTTAGCATCGGTTTTAGCTGGTAAAGAAAAATTTAGCGTAACAAAAGGTTCGGTTGAGTTTTGTGATAAAGATTTATTGGAGCTATCTATCGAAGAGCGTGCTCATCTAGGTCTTTTCCTTGGATTTCAATACCCTGTTGAGATTCCCGGTCTTAGCATGGCAAACTTTTTAAAGGCTGCACTTGCTGAAAAACGCAAAAATATGGGTCTTGAACCTTACACTGCAGGTGAGTTTTTAAAACTTATGCGTGAAAAGAGTGCAATCGTAGAGATAGATTCAAGATTAATCTCACGAAGCGTAAACGAGGGCTTTTCGGGAGGCGAAAAAAAGCGTAACGAAATTTTCCAGATGGCTATGTTAGAGCCAAAACTATCTATTTTGGATGAAACTGATAGTGGTCTTGATATTGACGCTCTACGTGTGGTTGCAACAGGTGTAACACGCCTAAAATCGCCAGAGAATGCAACGGTTGTAATTACTCACTACCAACGTCTTTTAGACTATATTGTTCCTGATTTTGTGCATGTTCTTTACAAAGGGCGAATTATACACTCTGCTGGCAAAGAGCTTGCTTTGGAACTAGAGGAGAGAGGTTACGATTGGTTGATTAAAGATTACGACAATGAGTAGTGGTTTTGAGATAATAAATATCTCTCAAAATAGTACGGAGATAGCTGTTACGACCGCTTCAACATATAAAATTGAGGGAAAAGGAGCAGTTAAGTTTGTAGTTGCTGATGGAGTCTCGGTAGAGATTGTCGACTTTAGCAGCGAGTGCAACCTTGAGATTGATTTAGGTAGTGGCTCTTATGCAAAGGTGGTATCATTAAAATATAATGAGTCGAAAAATAGATATTTCGTACAACTTTTGGGCGAAGGTTCAGATGTTGATATTTATGGAGTAACGGTTGGTAAAGAGAGCGAAAATATCTCTTTTGTAACCTACATAAAACATCTAAAATCTCACACCGAAAGCGGTCAAAAGATAAAATGTATAGGTGCGGCAAGCTCTTCGACACTTTTCGAGGGTACAGTATATATCGCAGAGGGCACAGCAGCAATTTCGGCTGAGCAACAGAATAAAAACCTACTACTTTCTGACTCTGCACGTATAAAATCCAACCCTTGGTTGGAGATTTACGCCGATGATGTTAAGTGTTCGCACGGTTCGACAACTGGTATGCTTAACGAAGAGGAGATTTTCTATATGCGACAAAGAGGTATCTCTCTTGAAAATGCAAGAAAGTTGCAGATAGAGAGTTTTGCAGTTGATATTCTTGAAAATATTGGAAATAGGGAGCTTTTAGAAGCTGCTGAGCAGATTATTGTGGATGAAATTCATGATGTGGTTCTTTAAGGAAACTTCTAAAATTTACCTGCTATAAAATAGATAGCGATGTTAGATATTAAAAAAATTAAAAGCGACTTCCCAATTCTCTCTCAGAGAGTTAACGGACGTGATTTGGTCTATTTAGATAGTGGTGCGACTTCGCAAAAACCACAATCTGTTATCGATACGACAAACTATTTGCTTTCAGAGTGTAACGCAAATATTCATCGTGGTGCCCATTATATGAGCAATAAGGTGACTGAGCAGTATGAAAAGGCTCGTGAGACGATAACAAATTTTATCGGAGCAAAAAGCATTAAAAGTGTGGTGTTTACCTCTGGTACTACCGCTTCGATTAATCTAGTTGCCTCGTCGTATGGTACTTTTATCGAAAAAGGCGACCATATCCTCGTGTCTGAGATGGAACACCACTCAAATATAGTACCTTGGCAGCTACTTTGTGAGCGTACAGGTGCTGAGCTAAAGGTTATTCCATTTGATGAGAATGGTGAGCTTATAATCGAAAAATATCTTGATATTTTAACGCCAAAATGTAAAATAGTGGCTGTTACAGCTATCTCTAACGTTCTTGGAACAATAAACGACCTCGATTTTATCATCAAAACTGCGCATGAGCGTGGAGCTAAGGTTTTGGTCGACGGTTGTCAAGGAATTGTACACTCAAAAGTGGATGTTACCGCTCTTGATTGCGACTTTTTTGCCTTTTCAGGTCATAAACTTTATGGACCTACAGGAATCGGTATTCTTTATGCAAAGGAGGAGCTACTAGAGATGATGCCCCCTTATATGGGTGGTGGTGATATGGTTGCAACGGTAACTTTTGAAAAGACAACTTATGCTGAGCTTCCACTAAAATTTGAGGCTGGTACAACTAACTATATTGGTGCAATTGGTTTGGCTACAGCTATCGAATATATTGAGAGCTTAGGAGTCGACAATATCCTAAAATCAGAAAAAGCTCTTTGTAGCTATGCAATAGAGCAAATTTCTAAAATTGAGGGTATTAGAATTTTTGGAAATGCCGAAAATCGAAGCGCAATAGTTAGTTTTAATATTGAGGGAATACATCCTTTTGATTTGGCTTTGCTTCTCGACAAACAGGGTATTGCAGTAAGAAGTGGCACACATTGCGCACAGCCCGTAATGCAACATTTTGGTATGACTGGATGTGTAAGAGCCTCGTTTGCGCTTTACAACTCGTTTGATGATGTCGATAAGCTTTGTGCTGCTATTGAAGTAGCAGTTGGAATGCTGAGATAATTAATTCATAATACATAATTCATAATGCATAATTATTTGCATTGTTAATTATGAATTAAATTTTTAAAAATATGTTTTTAGTAATTGAAGGACTTGATGGAGCTGGTAAATCTACCCAAGTAAAACTACTACGTCAACATCTTGCAACTAAGGGAATTGATAGTGAATATGTTCACTTTCCACGTTTTGATGCTCCATTTTATGGAGAATTGGTTGCTCGTTTTCTACGTGGCGATTTTGGTACTTTAGATAGCGTCGACCCCTATTTAGTGGCTACATTATATGCTGGTGATAGGGCTAACGCTTCGGATATGATAAAGGGTTGGTTAAAAGAGGGCAAATGTGTGATAGTCGATCGCTATGTATACTCAAATATAGCCTATCAATGTGCTAAAATTGAGGATGATACTGAGCGAGAACGACTTCGTGAGTGGATTTTCGATTTAGAATACAACAACAACAAAATTATATCGCCCGATATTTCTATCTTTTTAGATGTACCATTTAAATTTACCGAAAAAAGTCTTACCTCTGAGCGTGAGGGTGATGATAGAGCATATTTAAATGGCAAACAAGATATACATGAGTCGTCACTCTCGTTTCAAGAGAAAGTGCGCCAAACATATCTGGCTCAAATTCATAGAGATGAGCGATTTAAGGTGGTTGAATGTTGTGATGATAAGGGCGATATGCTTGCGCCTGAAATTATTTTTGATAAAATTTTGGAAACTGTAATGTGCAACAAATAACATAAAATCGAATAAATCAAATTATAAAGGGTATTAAAAAGAAAAAATCTTTTTAATACCCTTTTTTTATAAAAAAAATTATAACTTTGCACTATGAAAACGTTTTCGTAACCTAAAACCATAAACTTATGAAGAAATTTCTTACAATCATTAGCTTTCTACTATTTTCAATTCAATTTGCTGGAGCTTATAACACTGATGCCACAGCAGCCGATTTTGCAAAATTCAAGCAGAATATTGTGGAATATTATACACTTGACCAATTTGTGGATAATGATAATATTGAAAAAATTGTAATGAGTGCCTCTGCTGAGGGTAGTTGGGCGGATATTGACTATAATAGCAGAGCACGTAGTGGTTGGGATCCAATAATACATGCTGAGCGAATGTTGCAAATTGCTTCAGCCTATCGTAGCCAAAAATCGCCCTATTATAAGAGTAAGACTATTGCCGATTTATACCTTAAATGTATTGATTACTGGTTAAAAATGAGTCCCAAAAGCCCTAATTGGTGGCAGGGAAGAATTGGTGTACCTAAAAGTGTTGCTCCATCACTAATTTTAATGGAAGATATTCTTAATGAGGAATATAGACAAAAAGTACGACCAATCATACAAACATCAAAAATAGATATGACAGGTCAGAATAGAGTGTGGCTATCGGGAAATGTATTTTTAAGAGGTGTGTTTTACGGAAATAGCGAGGAGATTATCGCTGCAAGTAGTGAAATACGTAAAGAGGTGGTGATTAGCATAGATGGCGAGGGCATTCAAGCCGACAACTCATACCATCAGCATGGTCCACAGCAGCAGTTTGGTAATTATGGACTTGCTTATGTTGGAGATGTTGTAAAATGGGCTAAAATTTTTAGTGGTACATCTTGCGAATATAGCGAAAAACAGATTAAAATCGTTAGAGATTATATTTTGAACGGACAGCAGTGGGTAGTTTGGAAAGGTGCAATGGATATAAATTCTCTGGGTCGTCAATGGTCTGTGGGTGCACCTGCCATTCGTTATAAATCTTTACTTAGTGCCGTATCTATCATCAAAAATGTTGATAACAAGTATAAAACTGAATATGAAAAGATTGAAAACTACAAAAAAACCATAGGACACACACACTTTTGGTGTTCGGATTACACACTTAAACGAACAAAAGATTATTTTTTCACAATAAAGATGTGTTCAGATAGAGTTGTTGGAGCCGAATCGTGTAATGACGAACATCTTAAAGGTTACTACTCTGGCGATGGTGCAGCCCTACTCTACCAAAGCGGCAAGGAGTATCACGATATAGCACCTCTTTGGGATTGGCGCAAACAACCTGGTGTAACTTTAGCTCAAAGCAACGAACCTTTTAAAATTTTGACATGGACTGGCTATCATATAGAAAGCTCTTTTGTTGGTGGGGTTTCAGATGGAGTAGATGGTATCACTGCTATGCACTACACTAGAGATGGAGTAAATGCCGATAAATCTTGGTTTATTTTTGATGACCTTATTTTCTGTTTAGGAAGCGGAATTACCTCTAATCTTACAAGCGAGATTACCACCTCTGTAAATCAACTATATACTGAGGGCGATATTATGACCTCTCAAGGAGTTATGACAAGCGATATTAACGCCTCTAGTAGTATCTCATGGGTGTGGAACAACAATATTGGCTATATTTTTCCTCAAGGCGGTACGATTTCAGCTACAAACAAGCATGTTGCAGGTTCTTGGAATGAAATTTCAAGTAAGTTTTCAAAAGATGTTGTCTCTTCCGATATTTTTACTCTCTGGATAAATCATAGCAAGATGCCAAATAATGGAAAATATTGTTATATAATGGCTCCAAACACCACATTAACAACAACTAAGTCTCTAAGTAGTAATATTGATTACAAGATTACAAATGAAAACTCATTACAAATTGTTGAATCAAATGATAAGAAATTTGGTGGTGCAGTGGCATATAAAGCTGCTAAATTTGAACTTTTAGATGGGATGGAGCTATCCAAGCCCGCTATTGTTTTCTACAAAAAAGACAAAAAAGGGCTAACACTATCAATTGCCGACCCAACAAGAAAATTATCAGAAATAGTAGTCACGCTTAGTGGTGAATATCAAGGCAATGAAGCCAAAACTGAAAATGGTAAAACTATTGTAAAAGTGGCATTACCTCAAGGTGGAAATGCTGGATCGACAAAGAGTATTGAACTGTATTAGAGCTATTAAATTTACAGAGTATGTTTTTTAATCTCCTATTTTTTATTAAGTAGGGTAAAATAATTATTGGTGTATTTTTAAAAGTGCTATTGGAGATGGAATTACCTATCCCAGATGCAGACAAAGTTAAGCAACAAATTATTAACTTTGCATTATGGGAAGAAAACATTATGACAAGGCATTTAAAGAGAATGCCGTTAAGCTAAGCAAGCAGCG
>JAWXTR010000039.1:0-24867 GCA_044433365.1 Rikenellaceae bacterium | reverse complement strand
GGTTTTAGATTTGGATTTTACAAAATGTGGGCGTAGTGGTGCCTACGGCGCATTTTGTAAAATTCAAAGATGAAGCCTCAAAATGAAAAAGCGTTAAAATCCAATTATTAGAAGTTCCCTTAATAGAGTGGGTGATCCACAATCAAAGATTTAAAGCAATACCCCCGTTCACGCCGTTGGTGAGAGTGGGGGTATTTACTTGGGGAAATTCGCAAAAGGGGTTTTGGAATACGCCAAAATAAGTTGTTTTTTTATAACTCCAATAGCAAAAATAGCTCAAAAATTTCAAACCTTTATTCGCATGAAAAATTAAACCTATTTAAATTCTAACTCCAAAGGGCTATTAAATGCTTTTTCTACCTGTTTTACATAATTTTGCCAATCCAAATTTGACTCAAAACCATATTTACTCCAACCTGCACCAGTTAAATAGGTGTAGCCCTTGCCGTTTTCTATCTTTGTCAGAGCTGTAATGTGATTTTGGATAGTTTCACTCTCTAAATTATCATCTAAAACAACTGCTATATGTGTAACTCCATTTTTGCCTGCAACAGGCTCACTATAACATATTGCCTCATCAAACTCTTTTATCTCACCATCGCCTTTTCGTAAAATAATACCGATTCCAGCATCTATTTCGTCAAATTTTCCTATAAAGTTAGATGTTACACGATTAAAATGGCTATTTGCATCAAGCGAAATAAGTCGACTCTCTTTTACCTCTATACCATCCACATCGTATGGTGCATACTCCAATAAAACTGAGGTGCGAATAGCTCCACTATCTACCAATTTTGCACTGATAAAATTGTTGCCAAGTACAAACTTTCCATCTACTATTGGAGCCAAAGCTCCAGCACCTAAAGTTCGCCCAACTTTATAGCCATCCAGCCCCTCGCCATTATCTTTATGGTAATTGCCGTGAGCATACCACTTATCTACAATTAGCTTATCGGTGCGTTTTACCCAAATATCAATACCGTTGCTTATCTCGCCCGTAGCTTGCAGTGCAGGTCCATATACACGAAAGGCAATACGGTTATTTTCCCAACACCAGTCGTCCATGCGCTCAGGAACTAATCGACCATAAGCCATTGGCTCGTAATCAGTTTTAGTTTCGCTTAGCTTCAATATATACGATTTTGAGCTATTTGCATCTGTAGATGCTTGAAATAGTAGGGCACCATCTACAAACTGAGAAACTATTTCATTTTGACCATCATAAACAGCCAAATTATCGATATTCTCACCAAATTTAGCCTTTAATTTTGTGATAGGCACCTCCACACTCTCGTTTTTTCGAGCAAAATTCTCACTATTTTTAACTGTAACAGTTAATGATTTTTCACCATTGCACGAAAATAGCACTGAGATGGCAAAAATTGTAAAAAATAATCTCTTCATGTATTTTTAGTATTAAATTTAATAAAATATTCACTTTTATAGTACAAATATAAAAAATAAATCATATATTTGTACTATAAAAGTGAATATTTTATTAAAAAAAACAAACGATTGCTTTTTATTACAATATAATTAAAGAATATTATGGGAAAAATAAACTATTGCGAAAGATACGCTTCGCATCCAAACGACGCAAAAAACTACGACACTCAAAGACTTAGAGAGGAGCATTTAGTTGAAAATCTATTTATCGAAGATGAGATAAATATTGTAGTTACAAGCTACGACCGATTAATCATTGGCGGTGCAATGCCTGTAAAAGAGACTCTTACACTTGAGGCTATCGACCCTGTAAAAGCTCCATATTTTCTGCATCGTAGAGAGTTAGGAGTTGTAAATGTCGGCGGTGATGGCACTGTAAAAATTGGCGACAATGAATATCCGCTATCTTATAAAGAGGCACTTTATTTAGGGAAAGAGGATGCTGATGTACTTTTCTTGTCAAACAACAGTGAAAATCCTGCACTTTTCTATTTTACCTCAGCTCCTGCACACAAAAAATGTCCCAACAAAAAAATTACAAAAGCAGATGCTATTTCGGTTGAACTTGGTTCACTGGAGGGTTCAAACCATCGCACTATAAATAAGATGATTGTAAGTGATGTTGTCAAAAGTTGTCAACTCCAAATAGGTATGACCGAACTAAAAGAGGGAAGCGTATGGAATACTATGCCAGCTCATACACACAACCGTAGAATGGAGGCTTATTTCTATTTTGAGGTTCCTTCGGAGCATGCAGTTTGTCACTTTATGGGCGAGCCAACCCAAACACGCCATATTTGGATGAAAAACAACGAAGCAGTAATTTCACCACAATGGTCTATTCACTCTGCTTGTGCTACACACAACTACACTTTTATCTGGGCAATGGCTGGCGAAAATTTGGATTATAGCGACCAAGATTTCTACACTAATACAGAGCTTAGATAGGTTTTGGTATTAATAGCATAATTAAAATCCGCTGCTCTAAGTAGCGGATTTTTCATGAAAAATGCGAAAAATAACCCTAAAATATAACTTTTCACTATTTTTTCTGTGATTCTAAATTTTTTATTGTATTTTTGGAGACTAATAAATTATAGGGTAGTTCTAAATTGAGGATTTTGATAGATTTTAGGGGAGTTCTAAATTCTGGATTTTGAGAGATTTTTTGTTTTAAGGCTTTAGATTTGGGTTTTGCAAATATAGGCTGTAGTGGCTCTTACCGCCTTTATTTGCAAAATTCAAAGATGAAACCTTAAAACAGAAAAGCTCCGAAATTCAGATTTTAGAAGTTCCCTTCAGAAATTCCCCCTATTTAACAATTTTGAGATAATGAAAAAAGTTACATTACTGCTAGCAATAGCAATTCTTACACTTACGGGATGTAATAGCTATGAGCAAAGTGAAAAGCTCAGTAGCGTGGCGAGCAAAACGTTAAAAGGTAAAGCCATAGAGTTTAAAGCAAATATTACTCTTCCCTTAGAGCTTTTCTGTACCGAAGATGGCATTTTTATCTATGAAGAGACACCGAGCGGCTTTATAAAATTTGCTCCTTATAGCCTCGAAAGCATCTCCTCTTTCGGTGATAGAGGAACTGACAGTAAGCGTTTTATGACTCCTAAAGTAGAACAGTTAAACTCTAAAGAGCTTATTATTACCTCATTTAATTCACATAATGTTACTATTTCAGGCAACTCTAAGGGAGAGGTAAATAGCAAAGATTTAGATTTTAAGAATAAAGAGCTTTTTTTTAACATTAAATATATTTCACATATTGAAGGTGATAAATATATAACATCAGAAAAATCAGAAAATCAAATAAATATTGCTGATGATAATGCAGGAAATTTGGAATGCTACACAATTTTCCCTTTTGAAAACAAAGATTCTGGACTTACAAAATTTGATTTAGTCAACACCATCTTCACCTCAGAAATGAGCTATTCAAACAAAAATAATACTCTCTTTATGGCTTATACCTACTATCCATATACCACTACTATCGATATGAAAGATAAAAAAATATTAAAGAAAGTAGAGATAAAAGTTGGGAAAGAGAAAGAAAATGAATATACCATAAGAGGTGCAAATGACGTACTATTTTTAGATGCAGTATTATTTTATACTCAGTGCGTGACAACTAAAAACTATAATTGGGCACTATACCACGGTTGTAGAATGGGCGAGATGGTGAGCAACAAGAGTGAAATTCACCAATTTTCAAAATCGGGCGAACTCTTAAAACGATATATTTTAGATCGTTCTATTTTCAATTTCGGAGTAACTCCTAATGAAGAAAATATATATACAATAAATGTTAACCCTAGTGCTACATATTCATTCTTAAAATATGATATATAGGCAAATTTATAATGCATAATTCATAATTAACGAGTTCAATAACACCCCGTAGAGACGTTGGGTCCAACGTCTGTAACCGAACCAAGGTAATCAAAGCTCGTTCTTAAAAACTGTTTCCCAAAGCAGCAGTAGAGACGTAGCCCTGCTACGCCTGAAAACAACACCCCGATTTGTTTTAAACCTTTTTTTAAAACATAACGATTTGTGTTACAGACGTAGCAAGGCTACGTCTCTACTACTGAGTCGCCAACACATCGATTTGTTTTAAACCTTTTTTTTTTAAAAACATAACGATTTGTGTTACAGACGTAGCAAGGCTACGTCTCTACTACTGAGTCGCCAACACACCGAATTGTTTTAAACTCTTTTTTTTAACATAACTGCGTAGGTAGAGACGTAGCCCTGCTACGTCTGAAAACAACACCCCGATTTGTTTTAAACCTTTTTTTAAAACATAACGATTTGTGTTACAGACGTAGCAAGGCTACGTCTCTACTGCCGATCCACAAATTATAATTCATAGGCGTATTCGCAAAACCCCTTTTGCGAATATGCCTATTTTGTCTATCGTAACCAATCTTCTGGATATAGTTTCTTGTTTTTTTCTACTCTCTGAGTCCAATTAAGTGTTTCTAATGGTAAAACGTCGTTAAGTTTAGCCCAATTATTCCATTTTTTTTCTAATTCTATAACCTTTTGTGGATATTTATCTGCTAAGTTATTCTCCTCAAAAATATCTTCGCATAAATTGTATAACTCCCATCTATCTTTAGATGATATTCTTACTAATTTCCAATTTTCCGAAATTACTGCTGAGGCTGTTTGATGTTCAAAAAACAAATCTCTTTTCTCTATTGATTTTTCTTCAAATAGTGGCATTAATGATACTCCATGTAGGCTATCAATAGGCTTATTATTAAATTCTTGAGGGTAATCAAGCGATGCAAACTCAACACAAGTAGGAAATACATCCATTTGATGAAAAGTACCAGTAATAACTTCATTTTTTTGTTTGTCACACATTGAAGATGGGAAACGCATTATAAAAGGAGACATTGTACTTCCATTGTATGCCCATTGTTTGTAGTCTCTAAATGGTGTATTACTTAAATCTGCTGCAAGCTGACTGACAAATCCACCTTCAAGCGTTGCTCCGTTATCACTAATAAATATTATTAATGTGTTATCATACATGCCATTCTCTTTTAAAGCAGAAATAACATCTCCTATTCCTTCGTCCATAATTTCGATCATGGCTGCAAAAGTTGCCATTTCCTCAACCCAAGATTGTTGTATTTGAGTAGATAATTCATCCCAACTAGGTCGTTTATTATTATAAGGTAGAGCAAGTTCTATCCACTCTTGTCTTGCTTTTTCACTTTGACATACAATTTGTGCTCGATTATCAAAACATATATCATGGATTGGCATATCGATATCTTCAGAAATCAAACCTAATTTTTGCATATTTTCATAACGATTTCTTTTTAAAATATCATATCCTACTTCATATCTAGCCTTAATAGCATCAACTCTCTCCTTTGGTGCCTCTAACGGGCGATGAGGGGCATAGTGGGCTAGATACATAAAAGCGGGCTCTTCTGTATCATGTTTTTTAATATACTCAACCATTTTTTGGTTTAAACAATTTGTATAGTAAAAATCATCTGGTAGAGAATCAAACGAAATATCAGTAGTATCTGACATTAAATTTTTAGGATTATAATATCCACCTCCACCATTCACAGCTCCCCAATATTTGTCAAATCCACGTTGATTTGGGAAAGAACCATTTAAAGGACGCTTTCCAATCGCTTTTCCAGCAGTTATATGCCATTTGCCAGCCATATATGTAGAATATCCATTCATTTTAAACACTTCTGGCATTGTTGGAATATCCCTACTTACTTCACCCCGATAACCACTGCGGTGTTCGTCAGTTTCTGTCATCCAACCTAATCCTACAGAGTGTTGATAACGACCAGTTAACAGAGCTGCCCTGCTAGGACAACTTCTTCCTACATTTCGCATTCCAGAAAACAACACCCCTTCACTCGCTAAATAATCAATATGAGGAGTTTTTATTTCACTGCCATAGCACCCTAAATCAGAGAAACCCATATCATCGGCAATAATTATTAGAACATTAGGCTTTTGAGCAGCATAAGAGCTAAACGAATAAGTTGAAATAGTAAGTATTGAAAACGTAGTTAATAAATCTATTTTCATAAATGTAATTTGTGGTTAATAATGCGAATAAAGGTTAAAAAAAACATAAAAAACAATCAAAAATCCTTCTTGAAAGTTTGGTTATATTACTGATTTTAGGTATCTTGGGAGTGTCTAATCACAATACTAAAATACTAAAATACCAATAAACCATTTAAAGATAACAAAAATATTTGAATATATCTCAGATTTAAACGAAAAAAAATTATGCCAAATTATAATTCTTTTATATTTTTTCAAAGTTAATTTTTTTTTTAACTTTGCAATTTAACCCATAAAAATCTAAATTATGACCACCAAATTTTTTTCTGCTGCACTACCGATGCTTTTTATATATTCTTGTTCTGAAAAATATAATCAGGATATAGATAAAACCCCTAACGTAATATTTATTTATGCTGATGATTTGGGGAAAGGATTACTCTCAAGTTATGGTCAAAAACAATTTTCTACCCCAAATATTGACAAGATTGTAAATCAAGGGTTAAAATTTAATAATGCGTATAGTTCTGCTTATTCTGCACCAGCACGTTTTTCTCTTCTTACAGGCTATAACGACTGTAGAAACGACAAATATACTATAACTAGAGGTATGCCTTATTGCGTGTTAGATACATTATTAATAGCTCAACGAGAGGATTCTGTCTACATGCTAAACCCGAAAATAGAGCCAAACGACCTCCACTTAGCTCAAGTATTTAAACAAGCAGGTTATAAAACTTGTGCTATAGGTAAATTAGAGTGGGGATTTTTGTCTACACGCCGTCAAATGTCAGAGAGAGGCTGGGACAACTATTATGGTTATTTAGATCATAATCGTTGTCATGGTCACTATCCACCATTTCTGTTCGAAGATGGTAAAATTACTATGATTGAAGGAAATACCTACCCATTTTGTGGCGACGAAGTCTCTCCAAGAGGAAGTGATGCTGTAAATAGTGCTATTCGTGCTGATAAAAGAGGAAAAGCTATATATGCTGAAAATTTATTTATTGACAAAGCCCTAAACTATATAAGTGAAAATAGAGATAACTCTTTCTTCTTATATTACCCTACGCTAATACCGCACGGTTCGATTACTGTCCCTGAAGTAGACCCTGAGGTGGCTAAAAATGAAAATCTCACCCAATTTGAAAAGGAGTATGTATCTATGATTACCCTTTTAGATAAACATGTAGGTCTAATTTTAGATCAACTTGAAAAAGAGGGAATAGCAGAAAACACTATTGTTGTTTTTTCTGCCGATAATGGTCATGCAATGTCTTATTACGAAGAGGGCAGAAGCGTAAACGATAAATTTCCGCTCCTTAATGGCAAAGTACAAGACGATTATAAAGTTACATATAATAGCATTGATGGAGGTGATATTCTAAATGGAAATGGTTCTATGTCGGGACTTAAACGTAGTAGTTTAGATGGTGGAACAAATGTTCCTTTGGCTTTTTACTGGAAAAATCATATTGAAAAAGGTACTACTGACCAATTTGTAGCTAACTACGATTTTGTACCAACTGTTGCAGAGATGTTAGGTATTGAACTTAAAACCGAAAAGAGTGGAATCTCGTTTTTTAATGTTTTGTTTGGTAAAGAGCTACCAAAGAATCGTACAATAATTGTTGATTCACAAAAAAGGGGACCAATGATTATAAATAATGAGGGATGGAAGCTACGTTATATTAACGGTGAAAATTGTTTTCAGCTTTTTAATACCGAAAAAGACCCTATGGAAAATAATAACCTTATAGATAAATACCCAGAAATTGCTGAAGAATTAAAAAATATATTGACCAAAGAGTGTGAAATTGGGTATAATAAGCCTTCATTTGCAAAAGGGGAATTTGTTGTAAAATAGTTTACATCATTTTAAATTATAACGAAAAATCACTCAAAAGTATTAAAACAATCAAGGGTCATTCGAAAGGGTCATTCGCAAAACCAATATCAATTTAATTTACAAATAGTTATGCGTCTGAAAAACCTCTAAATTACCTCCATTTTTGCACAAAAGTGCAAAAATGGAGGTAATCAAAAAACTATAAGTAGTGTAAAATAATTATTGGTGTGTTTTTGATAGTGCTATTGAAGATGAGATTTTTTGCTATAGAATTGAAAATATAGTGGTTCTACATTGAGATTTAATAGTGAAAAATATCGCTCCAAGAGTGCTATTAAAATATGGCAATAATTGTTTTTCACTACTTATTTAACACTTTCTAAGAAAAAGCGAACAAAAACACGCCCTCCTTCAGTGGCTCTTCGAGACCACTGAGCTCACAACACCCATTTTTGTGAATTTGCCTTAGAATATATTACTATTTAAAATAATTGTATATTATTCCTGCTATAAACAGGCATACACCTAAAATTAAAATAAATATAATTTCTGAATAGGATTAGGCGCATAGAGCGCACTCGTTACAACACCCTCTATTCTTGATTTTGCCATTATTTACGATGCAAAGCACTGGGCTTAATGCGGTTTGTCTATAAGTTTAAATATTCATGTGTCACATTACCAAGCTATAAGCCTTAAAATATAGTGCGCTCTATGCGCCTAATCCTATATATTTTTTTATTATTGTCCGTTAAACTTTTATGAAAACTATTTTTGTAGCTTAATTTACACTAAGTAGTGTAAAACAATTATTGCCATATTCTTAATAGCACTCTTGGAGCGATATTTTTCACTATTAAATCTCAATATAGAACCACTATATTTTCGATTCATTAGCAAAAAATCTCATCTCCAATAGCACTATTAAAAATACACCAATAATTATTTTACCCTACTTAAAGGAAATTGTATTCTAATTAACTTTTTGAAAGGCAATACGACTATCACCAGAGCTAAGATATATTGTGCCACACCTCTTATAACCCAAGCGCAATAATACATTTTGCATTACAAGATTATCGCTATGAGTATCAATTTTCATATTTGGATGTTGCTTAAAACACCAATTTAGGCAGTAGTCGGCAATTTTTCTAACCTTTCCACTGCTAGCTATACGATGTACCACACCATAGGGCATATCATTAAGCCACTCACCATCATAAATAGCGTTGTAGCTGCTCTCCTCACCCACAAAATAGCAAAATTGGGCTACTATTTCATCGTTTTCAACGCATAAATAGAACTGTGAAAGCTCTATATCCCTTAAAATATCATTTTTCGAAGGATAACCATCTACCCATTGCTGAGCGTTTCCACTACGCACCATAAACTCTCGTGCACTATCATAAATAGCCATTATTTCGTCTATTCTCTCTGCTGTAGCTTTAATAATTTTCATATCTTTACTTCCAATTTTTACTGCTTTGCAGTAAATTATAATTTGTAAGGTCGGTTTGTACAGGCACTGCTGCTACATAACCGTTGCGGATTGCCCATTCATCGGTATCTTCGGCGTCATACTCTTCGTTTATGAAACTACCCACAAGCCAATAATATTCTCTACCTCTAGGGTCGAAAAGCTGCTCGAAATCCTCTTTCCAATAACCTCTAGTTTGACGACAAAATCTGATTCCTTTAATCTCACAAAGAGGAAGATTCGGAACATTAACGTTTAAGCAGATAGGAGTAAATTGAGGATTGTAGATTTCATCTTGGGTAGGGTAATTTTCGACCACCATTCTAATAATCTCCCTAGCATAATGTTTTGCAGCCTCTAAATCGTAGGATGTGTCGTGACTCATTTGCGAAACTCCTATTGAGGGGATTTTGTAGGTCGAACCCTCGATTGCTGCCCCCATAGTTCCAGAATAGAGCACGCTAAGGTTTGTATTTGCTCCATGGTTTATGCCTGAAAGCACCAAAGTTGGTGGATTTTCCTTTAATATCGCATCAAAAGCCACTTTTACACAATCTACAGGCGTACCATCACAACCATAGATTGTAAGATTTTCACGCTCTTCGATTTTTCGGACAAAAAGCGGATGCGACATAGTTATCGAGTGCGACATTCCCGACATTCCTCTTTCTGGTGCCACTACTACCACCTCTCCAAACTCTAATGCAACCTCAGTTAGTGTTTTTATACCACGAGCATCTACCCCGTCATCGTTTGTTACTAAAATTCTATGCTTTACCATTCACAATTTATCATTTATCATTCACAATTTATCATTCCTCATTTTTCATTCCCAAGGTAGTTAACCGTATACCCCCTCTTGCTATTAACAAAATCAACTAATTTACCCTCAAACATTAGCTCTCCACCTCTATCGCCACCCTCGGCACCAAGGTCGATAACGTAGTCGGCACACTTTACAACATCCATATTATGCTCCACAACCACTATTGTATTACCTTTATTTATTAAGGCATCAAAGCAGGCTAAAAGCTTGTTAATATCATGGAAGTGCAGCCCTGTAGTTGGTTCATCAAAAATAAAAAATGTAGAACCGCTTCCCTCTTTTAGAAGAAATGAGGCTAACTTTACCCTTTGACTCTCACCTCCTGAGAGGGTTGAAGAAGATTGCCCAAGCTTTACATACCCAAGCCCTACATTGCGGAGCGCACTTAGTTTGTCGACTATCTTTTTTGTTGTGGTGTTGCTATTTATACTGAAAAATTCGATAGCACTATCCACACTCATATTTAAAATATCGTCTATAGCTTTACCTTGATATTTTACCTGCAAAATATCATCCTTAAACCTACGACCACCACACTCTTCACACACCATCTCAACATCCGCCATAAATTGCATATCCACACGGATTACTCCTTCGCCCTCACACGTATTACAACGCCCTCCAGCGATATTAAACGAAAAATGCGATGGTGTAAAACCCGCAGCCCGTGCAGCAGGCAGCTCGGAATAGAGTTTGCGAATATCGTCGTAAGCCTTAATGTAGGTTACTGGATTTGAACGAGATGAACGCCCTATTGGATTTTGGTCTATCATCTCAACAGCCGAAAGCAGCTTTATATCGCCACTTAAAGAGTCAAAATTTTTGGTAACAGAACCAGTACCATTAAAATGGCGGTTTAAAGCAGGGAAAAGTATACCTTTTACAAGCGAAGATTTTCCACTTCCACTAACCCCTGTTACGACCGTTAAGGCTGAAAGAGGTATCGAAACCGATACATTTTTAAGGTTATTCTCACGTGCACCATTAATTTTGATATATTTTGAAAGCTTTCTCTCTGGTGAAATTCTCTCAATTCGTTTTTCACCTCGCATATACTCAGCTGTGAGGCTCTTTCCGCTCTTTTTAAGCTCTTCGAAAGTACCATCAAACACCACCTCACCTCCATTTTCACCTGCATAGGGTCCAATGTCGATAATATGGTCGGCAGAGGAGATAATTTCGCCATCATGTTCCACCACAATTACGCTATTTCCCAAATTTTTAAGCTTTTTCAATACCGAAATAAGCCTTTCTGTATCACGAGGGTGCAACCCAATGCTAGGTTCGTCGAGAATATACATCGACCCTACTAGTGGGCTTCCTAGCGAAGTTGCAAGGTTGATACGCTGACTTTCACCTCCCGATAGACTATTTGAAAGCCTTTCGAGAGTTAGGTATTCTAAGCCAACATCACAAAGCGTCTCTACACGTGAAATAATCTCTTTTAAAATACGCTCTGCAACCTCTTTTTGGTAATTGTCAAGATTTAAATTTTTAAGAACTTTGCTAAGCTCTCTAATCGACATGTTTGTAAAGTCGGCAATGGTGTAGCCATCGATTTTTACATATAGTGCCGCCTTTTTTAGCCTACTACCTCCACACTCTGGGCAGGTACATTTGCCTGTATAGCGTGAAATTATCACTCTATACTGTATTTTGTATCTCTCTCGCTCTAATGCAGCAAAAAAATCGTCGATTCCAAGGAAATATTCACACCCTTTCCAAAGCCACTCTTTGTGTTGAGCAGACAATTTGTGATAGGGCTTATGAATTGGGAAACCACTATGTGAAGAGGTAGAAATTACCGCCTCTTTCCATTTTCGCATAGTTTCACCACGCCATGGCATCACCATATCTTCAAAAAGAGTCTTGTTTTTGTCGGGCACCACCAAATCTTCATCAATCCCAACCGTTTTGCCATAACCATTACAGAGAGGGCACGCCCCAAGTGGGTTGTTAAAGCTAAAAAGATGCTCAGAAGGGGTCTCAAAAGTGATTCCATCTAGCTCGAAATAGGACGAAAAGGGGTGGATTGTCATCTTATCGGTTGTTGGGTCGGCAACAATCGATACTGTGTTGTCAAAAGTTCTGTAGCAGCTCTCTATAGAGTCGGTAATGCGTGAAAAAGCCTCATCAATCTGCTCTTTATCTCCATCACGTACCACTACTCTATCTACTACAACGTAAATATCAGCTACAGAGTATTTTTTTGCCTTTGAGGCAAGCTCTTCAAGCTCAACATACTCATTGTTTATAAAAAAGCGGTTAAAACCATCGCCACTAAGCCACACAATTCGCTCTAGTAGCGACGATTCATCACCATTAAAATCGAGTTTACCGCAAATCAGTAGACGGCAATTTTTAAGATTTTCTACAATATAATCGGCAACCGACGAGGCTTCATACGACTTTACCTCCTCACCACTAACTGGCGAATAAACCTTGCCGATACGAGCAAAAAGCAGCTTTAGGTAGTCGTAGATTTCGGTAGAGGTTCCAACAGTAGAACGAGGATTGCGAGCTGTAACTTTCTGCTCTATGGCAATTGCAGGAGATAAACCACTAATATTTTGAACCTCTGGTTTTGACATTCGCCCTAGAAATTGGCGTGCATAAGAAGAGAGCGACTCAACGTAACGACGTTGTCCCTCAGCAAAAAGCGTATCGAACGCTAGCGACGATTTCCCGCTACCCGACAAGCCTGTCAACACCACAAATTTATTGTGTTCTATAGTAAGAGAGATATTTTTAAGGTTATGAACCTTTGCTCCCTCTATTTTAATCTCTTTTTCGTTTGCCATCTATATTTGCTAGATATAATTATCTGGAAATAAGTAGTGTAAAACAATTATTGCCATATTCTTAATAGCACTCTTAGAGCGATATTTTTCACTATTAAATCTCAAGGGGAGTTCTAAATTCTGACTTTTGAGAGATTTTTTGTTTTAAGGCTTTAGATTTGGATTTTGCAAATATAGGCTGTAGTGGCTCCTACCGCCTTTATTTGCAAAATCCAAAGATGAAGCCCTAAAACGGAAAAGCTCCGAAAGTCAGAATTTAGAAGTTCCCTCAATATAAAACCACTATATTTTCGATTCAATAGCTAAAATCTCATCTCCAATAGCACTTTTAAAAATACACCAAATAATTATTTTACCCTACTTAACACTTTCAAAGATACAAAATATTATTGTATTTACGAAACAATCTCAAAAAAAATAATAAAGGGAACCTCCAAATCTAAAATTTAAAGATTCCCTTAAAACACATAATTATGAATTATGCATTATGAATTATGCATTATGCATTATACATTATGAATTATGCATTAATTATTCCACCTCTTTAACGATAAGTTTATCGCCAGCATCTTTAACAACTGCCTCTTTCCATTTGTCGCTATACTCCATAGGTTTTGAACGAGCTGGAAGGTTACGGTTGTTACCGTTCTCTTTAAATCCGTTTTCGTCCTCAGCTTTAATTGCACCATCTACATACTTAACGAGAAGATATTTATCTAAATTATCCCATTTGTCGAACATTGATTGAGCAGTTTGAATAGAGTAATCTGTAAGATAGTCGACAGCAGCATCTTTAGATGTTTTTAGAAGCTCTACAGCTGTTTTATCAATTGAAGCTGAGCGAGCAATTGCGCTATTTTCGTGCTCGTCGATAGCTTTTTTAACATCAGGATAGATTGTTTGGTAGTGTAGGTATGTAAAGTGTGCTACACGGCTAAACAACCAGAAAGCAGAGGTTGGAGAGTATTCCATAATATTACCATTACCCTCTTTAATACAAAGTGGCATCTCTTTAGATGATACATAGATAGGTGTTAAACAAGATGTTGCAGCTTCGTCAACGCCAAACCATATAAGTGAACCAACTTCGTTTGGCAACCAACCTCTCGATTGACACATAATCCACCAACCGCTCTGTTTTGTAGAGATTGAACGCTCGTTGCAGTAAGTTTTACCATCATACTCATAAGTAAGACCGCCCCAACGTACAGGTAGACCATCGCCACCAGCACCAATATCGGCACGCATATCAAGTGGAGTATCTTCGTAGTGGTCACGCATAAAATCGGCAATATCTTTTGGAGAATATTTTTTAGGAGCTTTCATATATAAAGGCATACGATTTTCAGGGTTGTGACCCATAGCGTAATCTAAATATTTCTCAACATCGCAACCAGCTTGATTGAATGCACTCCAAACACGAGCTTCACAAGCTCTCATACCCATAAAATCTAATGGATTGTAGGCATCAGCAAAGCTAAAATCTTTGTCGGCACCCTCGTAGAAGCCTTGACTTTTCGCAAACGAAATTACATCTTTAGAGTAGATACAATTTTCTGGGTCGTTTTGGTCGAAAGTACGAATACGAGCTTGATTAGCATGAGAACAGATATATCCATCAGGAATACGAACTGCAACCCAAACAGCACCTTTTTCTTTGCCACCTTTACCGATTATCTCCATAATCCACGCTTCGTTTGTGTCGCCAATCGAGAAACTTTCACCACCAGAGTAGTAACCATAAGTGTCGACTAACTCACCGATAACTTTAATCGCTTCACGTGCATTAGTCGAACGCTCTAGTGCGATGTGGATAAGCGAACCGTAGTCGATTTTTCCGTTTGGATCACGCAGTTCACGACGACCACCAAAAGTTGTCTCTGTAATGATAAGTTGGTGCTCGTTCATATTACCAACACGTTGATAAGTTTGAGCTGCTTGAGGAATAACACCTAGATATTTTCCTGAATCCCAATCATACACCTGTCTTACATCCGATGGAGCATGAACTGCCGCTGGCATAAAGTAGATTTCACCAAAAAGAGTGTTGCTATCAGCACTATAGGTGATAATAGTCGAACCATCGGTTGTGGTTCCCTTGGTAAAAATGATGTTGCTACATGCAAAAAGCAGAGCAGAAGGCATTATCATTATTATCAACAATAATGATAAAATTTTAAATTTTAGGCTCATATTTTTTTAAGTTTTAAAATAAATAACTACCTTTGGGGAGGTTCTAAAAGTAAATTTTTGAACTTATAGAGCTAAACTCCTCTTAACTATAAATTAAAAAAGTATTAAAATTATTTTTTTTGAAGCTTTGTTAAGTTACAGTTAAATAACAAACAGATAAATTTGCTTTAAATTTAACAATTATAAAATGGCTAAAAATGTAATTGCTAGCCATAAAGATATAATAAAATGAGTATAAAACAAAATATAAATTCAATAATTTCTTTGATTCCAAAAGAGGTAAAACTTGTAGCAATATCTAAAACTAAGCCTTGTGAGGCTATTATGGAGGCTTATGATACAGGTCAACGAATTTTTGGAGAGAATAGACACAAAGAGCTTATTGAAAAGTTTGACACTCTTCCAAAAGATATTAAGTGGCACTTTATCGGCTCGCTTCAGCGCACAAACGTTAAGTATGTTGTACCACGTGTAGAGCTTATCCACTCAGTAGATAGCCACAATCTTCTAAAAGAGATAGATAAAGAGGCTGCAAAAAACTCAAAGGTTATGGATGTTCTCTTAGAGCTTCATATAGCTCAGGAGATGAGCAAATCGGGTTGGGATAGAGCTACACTAATAGAATATCTTAAAAGTGGAGCTCATAGTGAGCTTAAAAACGTTAGAATTGTAGGGGTTATGAGCATGGCAAGCTACACCTACGACACTGAGCAGATTAGAGCCGAATTTCGAGAGCTTAAACAGATTTTTGACTCTATAAAAGAGCAGTTTTTTGCCGATTCTGACTATTTTAACACTATTTCGGCAGGAATGTCGGGCGACTATGAGATAGCCATCGAAGAGGGGTCAAATATGGTTCGTATTGGAAGCACTATATTTAATGCATAATTTATAATTCGAAATTTATAATTTATAATTCATAATTTATAATTAAAATAACATGTTAACTACTAAATTTTTAGGACTCACATTACAGAGCCCAATAATAGCAGGAAGTTCGTCGCTAACCTCTAGCTATGAAACAATCAAATCTTACTCTGATGCTGGTGTTGGCGCAGTGGTTCTAAAGTCGATTTTTGAAGAGCAAATTTCGGGAGAAGTAGACTCAATGCTTGGTTATGCCGACTCACCTGAGATGTTTGATTATCTTTCTGCTTATGTAAAAGATAACGACTTAACAAAAACCATCACTTTAATCGAAGAGTGTAAGAAAAATCTACCAATTGCAGTTATTGCATCAATAAATTGCCATAAAAAAGGTGAGTGGATTGATTTCTGCTCAAAAATGGAAAATGCTGGTGCTGACGCTATTGAGCTTAATATATTTTTAATGCCAAGTAGCAAAAACCAATCTTCGGCAGAGATTGAGGCTGAGTATTTTGAAATTGTTGCTTCGGTTACCGAAAAAGTGTCGATTCCCGTGTGCGTTAAGCTAACAAATCGCTTTACTAACCATATTTATGTGGTAAATGAGCTTTACAAACGTGGTGCAAAGGGTGTTACAATGTTTAACCGTTTTTGGGAACCAGATTTCGATATAGATTCTTTTGAGATTAAGGCTCAAACTGTGCTTAGCAACTCTAACGAAAGCCGTTCAAACCTACGTCTAGTTTCACAAGCTGCTGGCGAGGTGTCCACAATAGATTTTAGCGTATCTACAGGTGTTCATAGCAGCGAAGATGTTATAAAATACATCTTGGCTGGTGCCTCGACTGTTCAATTATGCTCGGTGCTTTATAAAGATGGTGCTAAATTTATTGAACAGGCAAATGCAGCAATTAAAGAGTGGATGGAAGGGTTTGGATACGACTCTATCGACGATTTTAAAGCTAGAATGTCGAGCAAAAACTTTAAAGAATCTGCTGAGTATCAACGTTGTCAGTTTATGAAGCAGTTTGGGGGGTTTAAATATTAATGCATAATTCGTAATTCATAATGCATGCCAATAAAGGTTTGAAAAACCTTCTTCCGCTTTTTGCGAGCGGAGCGAAGCCGTGAGTGAAAACGAACGATTTTTGCCAGCCCTTTGGGCGTGCTTTTTCTAAAAAAGCATTAACAAAAGTTATTTTTATATAACTCAGATTGCAAAAATAGCTCAAAATAGCTCGAAAATTTCAAACCTTTATTCGCATAATTCATAATGCATAATTATTAATACGAATTATCAATTGTTTTTATGGAATTTAAAGAAAAGTTATATAAAGAGAGTGTTGAGCTGCTTAAAAATCTTGTTTCTACTCCTTCGCCTAGTCGTGAGGAGGTAGAAACTGCTGATTTAATTGAGATTTTTTTACAATCGCATGGTATTAAGGATATTCATCGCCATGTTAATAACGTTTGGGTATATAATCTCCATTTTGATAGCTCAAAACCTACGATTTTACTAAATTCGCACCACGATACAGTGCGCCCAAATAGTGCATATACTCGCAATCCTTTTGAGCCAACTATCGAAGATGGAAAGCTATATGGATTGGGTAGTAACGATGCTGGGGCATCGGTTGTATCGCTAATTTCAGCTTTTTTGTGGTTTTATAAGAGAGAAAATCTAAAATACAATCTCTGTTTGGCAATAACAGCAGAAGAGGAGGTGTCGGGAGCTAATGGAATCGAAAAAGTGCTTCCAATGTTTGGCGAAATTGATTTTGCTATCGTTGGTGAGCCTACTGATATGAATCTTGCTATTGCTGAAAGAGGTTTGATGGTAGTCGACTGCAAATCTGTAGGCAAAGCGGGGCACGCAGCTCGCAATGAGGGTGAAAATGCTATTTATAAGGCTCTTAAAAATATAGAGTGGTTCAAAAATTATCGTTTCGATAAGGTTTCAGAGCTTTTTGGTGAGCAGAAGATGAACGTTACGATGATTAATGCTGGTTCGCAACATAATGTGGTGCCGGCAGAGTGTAGTTTTGTTGTGGATATTCGAATTATCGACAAATATTCCCATCAAGAGATAGTCGATATTATTCGTCAACATGTTGATTGTGAGGTAAAACCACGCTCTTTTAGGCTTACTCCATCGTCTATATCTACCCTTCACCCAATAGTGGTGGCTGGTATTGAGCTAGGATGCAAAACCTTTGGTTCGCCTACAAGTTCCGACCAAGCTCTTATGAAATTTACATCTGTAAAAATAGGCGTTGGCGACTCGGCTCGTTCACATAGTGCCGACGAATTTGTATACCTCGCAGAGATAGAACACGGAATAGAATTATATATTAAACTACTAGAAAAAATAGTTTAAGAAAACCTAATATAAATTATAAATTATAAATTATAAATTATTAATAATAAATTATTCATTATTAATTAATTACAAAATGAAACTTTGGCAAAAAAATATCACAGTCGATGGTCGTGTCGATGAATTTACAGTTGGGCGTGATAGAGAGATGGATGCACTTTTAGCAAGTGCCGATGTATTAGGCTCGCTAGCTCACACTCGTATGCTAAACAGTATAAATTTACTTACAGATGACGAGCTTTCGAAGGTTCAAGCAGGTCTTAAAGCTATCTTCGCTCAAATAGAAAAGGGCGAATTTACTATAGATGAGGGTATGGAAGATGTACACTCAGCAGTAGAGTTTACTCTTACTGATATGGTGGGCGATGCAGGGAAAAGAATACATAGCGGACGTAGTCGTAACGACCAAGTGCTTGTAGATCTTAAAATTTTCCTTCGTCGTGAGCTTTTCAACATTGCAAACGATGTAAATACTCTATTTAATACCCTTATATCGCTGTCAGAAGAGCATAAAGCGGTATTAATGCCTGGCTACACACATCTTCAAATTGCAATGCCATCATCGTTTGGCTTATGGTTTGGAGCGTATGCCGAAAGCTTGGTAGACGACATGGAGACCTTGGCTGCTGCCTATAGAGTATGCAACAAAAACCCTCTAGGCTCGGCTGCTGGCTATGGCTCTTCGTTTCCACTAAATAGAACGATGACAACCGAGCTTTTAGGCTTTGATAATCTTAACTATAATGTGGTTTATGCACAAATGGGACGTGGAAAGTGCGAAAGAATTGTGGCGCAAGCTATGGCAAATATCGCTTCTACACTATCTCGCCTTGCGATGGATAACTGCATGTTTATAAATCAAAATTTTGGTTTTATATCCTATCCTACTGAGTTTACAACAGGTTCGAGTATTATGCCACACAAGAAAAATCCTGATGTTTGGGAACTTCTTCGTGGAAAATGCAATATAATCCAAACCCTACCGCAGCAGATTGTTACAATGATGACAAACCTACCACTAGGTTATAACCGTGATATGCAGCTGCTTAAAGAGATTTTATTCCCAGCAATCGAAACTCTTCGTGACACGCTACAAATGGCAAACGAGATGTTGTCGCATATCCAAATTAAGGATAATATCTTAGCGGATTCAAAATACGACTATATTTTTAGCGTAGAGAGTGTAAATAATATGGCACTCGATGGCGTACCGTTTCGTGAAGCGTACCGCACAATAGGTATGGCAATCGAAAATGGTGAATATAAGCCAGATAGAGAGGTGAACCACACCCATGAGGGAAGTATCGGCAATCTTTGTAATGAGCAAATTAGCTCTATGATGCAGCAGATTATTAAATCAATAGATTTCGAAAAGGTTGCAAAAGCCGAAAATGCTCTTTTAGGACGTTAGGGGAATCACAAAACCCTCTGTTGCTATGAAATAAAATTTGTGGCTACGTCTGTAACTAAATAGGTATTGTTTTTCAAAAAAGGTCTTTTAGAAAATTAATCTGGGTTATTTTTTAGACGTAGCAGGGCTACGTCTCTACTGCGGTGCCTTATTACAGAAGTAATTTGAACTTTTGATAGCTCAACTGTAGAGACGTAGCCTTGCTACGTCTGTAACAAAATAGGTGTTGTTTTTTAAAAAAATTTTTTAGAAAACTAATCTGGGTTATTTTTTAGACGTAGCAGGGCTACGTCTCTACTGCGGTGCTTTATTACAGAAGTAATTTGAACTTTTGATAGCTCAACTGTAGAGACGTAGCCTTGCTACGTCTGTAACAAAATAGGTGTCGTTTCTTAAAGGTTTTTGGAAACCAAATCAGAGTTATTTTTTAGACGTAGCCCTGCTACGTCTGTAACAAAATAGGTGTTGTTTTTTAAAAAAATTTTTTAGAAAACTAATCTGGGTTATTTTTTAGACGTAGCAGGGCTACGTCTCTACTGTGGTGCTTTATTACAGAAGTAATTTGAACTTTTGATAGCTCTGCTGTAGAGACGTAGCCTTGCTACGTCTGTAACAAAATTGGTGTTGTTTTTTAAAAAGTTTTTTTAGAAAACTAATCTGGGTTATTTTTAGACGTAGCAGGGCTACGTCTCTACTGTGGTGCTTTATTACAGAAGTAATTTGAACTTTTGATAGCTCAACTGTAGAGACGTAGCCCTGCTACGTCTGTAACAAAATAGCTGTCGTTTCTTAAAGGTTTTTGGAAACCAAATCAGAGTTATTTTTTAGACGTAGCAGGGCTACGTCTCTACTGCGGTGCTTTATTACAGAAGTAATTTGAACTTTTGATAGCTCTGTTGTAGAGACGTAGCCTTGCTACGTCTGTAACAAAATAGGTGTCGTTTTTTAAAGGTTTTTAAAAAACAACACCTAATTACATAATTATCAATTTAATATCGATTCAAAAATAAGTAGGGTAAAATAATTATTGGTGTATTTTTAATAGTGCTATTGGAGATGAGATTTTTTGCTATTGAATCGAAAATATAGTGGTTCTATATTGAGATTTAATAGTGAAAAATATCGCTCCAAGAGTGCTATTAAGAATATGGCAATAATTGTTTTACACTACTTAAGTCTAATTATTTTTATCAAGATAAATAGAATTAGTAATTACGCTCGGCAACTCATTTTTATAGTGTGTTACAACTATCAGAGTTTTATTTCTACGTGCTGAAAATGCTTCGATTACCTCCAATGCTAGTGCTCTATTTCTTAAATCCAATCCGTGAAGCGGCTCGTCTAATACCAAAAGTTCAGGATCTTTCACAAAGGCACGGGCAAGCAATACAAGCCGTTGTTCACCACTAGATAGAAGCATAAAATTTTTGTCTCTCAAATGTTGAATATCAAATATTTGCATCCAAAAAATGCTTTTTCCAATCTGCTCTTCATCTAAATTTTCATAAAGACCTGTAGTGTCGTATAACCCACTTGCAACAATACTAAGAGCATTGTGTGAAGTTTGAAAACTTCGGTGCATCTCAGGGCTAACATACCCAATTTTGCGTTTAATATCCCAAATCGACTCTCCTGAGCCTCTTTTACGTCCAAAAAGCGATATATCGCAAGCATAACTTTGTGGATTATCAGCACAAACTAGGCTAAGTAAAGTCGATTTACCCGAACCGTTATCGCCACTAAGTGCCCATTTCTCACCACGCATTACACTCCAATTTAGGTTTTTTAAGATTGTACGCTCGTCATATTTAATAGTGATATTTCGAAACTCAATAACTGAATCGCTTTCGCTTTGATTTTGAGAGTAGGGCATTGAAAGAATCATATTTTTCTTCTTATCACTCAAAATATTTTTAAACTTTTTTGGATGACACGAGTATTCAGTTAGCGATATTTTTTCACCACACACCATATCATCAATTTCGACTACATCGGTAATAAATTGTGGAATATCGTTAGTTTTTGAAAAAACCAAAATAAGTTGAAGGTTGTTTTTTTTAGATAATCGCTCTAAAATATTTTCTAGTAGCTTTCGGCTCCTTTCGTCAAGTCCAATAAATGGATTATCCATAATTACAACACGAGGATTAGAGAGAAGCACCTTAGTAATTTGAAATTTTCGAAGCTCTCCACTTGAAAGCAAAACTAGCTGCTTGTCGAGCAGTGGTTGAAGATTAAAAAGGCTAAAAAGCTCATCTTTTAACTCCAAATTATCAGAAATTAATAGGTCGCCAACAATAGGCGAAAGCTCCCTATCCTGAGAGTTCCATCGCTGTTGGTAGTAGTAGCCACTATCGGTGTCGGCACCGTAAGAGTCACGAAAAGTTAAATACTTAATATTCTCAAATGCAGATGTAGATAGAGAGGGAGAAAAGTCGTAAACCACCTCATTGCGATATAGAGGGTAAAGACCTGTTACGATACCCATAAGTATCGACTTGCCTGCACCATTTGAGCCAACCACTGCAATCTGCTCACCATCTACAACCGAAAAATCTATATTTTTTCGAAATTTATACTGCTTTTGACGGGTTACACCATCTTTTATATCTATAATTTTCTGCATACGAACCTAAATTTTTTATGATAAATAGGGTAAAATAATTATTGGTATGTTTTTAATAGTGCTATTGGAGATGAGATTTTTTGCTATTGAATTGAAAATATAGTGGTTCTATACTGAAATTTAATAGTGAAAAATATCGCTTCAAGAGTGCTTTTAAAAATATGGCAATAATTGTTTTACACTACTTGATGGCAAATGTAACAAAAAAATGTGATTATTTTCATATTTGATTATCAGTTACTTTTGAATCTATCCGCAAATTTTATTACTCTAAAATACGAAAAAGTGACTATAAGCTACATTTATGTTACTTTTTATGCCTACTTTTGTGACAAATTATTAAAAAGTAGATATGAAGAAAAATTTATTTATTGCGCTTTTTGCAGCCTCTTTGCTGGGTGTAAATATGTCAAGTGCAACAAATGTAGTAGCTGCTGAGTATGCGACGACTCAAAGCTTAACAATCACAAACGATGTAAATGATGATGCAACTTTTGCCGTTTTAAAGCAGTTGCAAAAAATTAAGGCAAACGGTGGTAATGCAACCTTAACTTTTGAGAAAGGCACCTATCACTTCTACCCAGAGCGTGCTCACGAAGAGTTTGTGTACATCTCTAACCATGCCGATGTTTTGACACGTATCGGTTTCCTTCTTAGCGATATGGAAAATGTAACTATCGATGGCGGTGGTTCAGATTTTATTTTCCATGGTAGAATGATTCCTTTTTTATCGCAAGGAAGCAAAAATATTACCGTTAAAAATCTCTCTGTCGACTTCTCAGAGTCGTTTCATAGCGAGGGAACAGTGGTTGCTGTAGATGAAAAGAACAAAACTTTCGACCTTCAAATTTCGGAGCAGTATCCTTACGAAATTCGTAACAACCAGCTGATTTTTGTCAAGCCTTACTATTTCCACCCAATTGGTCAAAATATCTATTTCAACCCAGAGCGCAACGAAATTGGCTTTGAAACAGGGAAATATACAGTTGCTACAACTACAAAAACTAATGTAAAATTTGGTGGTAACAATTTTGAGTATAAATATAAATACGACACCAGAGATTGGTACACTCGTGAGCAAGGCAAACAAGACCTTCTTAAAGTAGAGCAAATCAAACCAGGTTTAGTTAGAATACATGGCAACAAAAAAGATGTTCCGCCAATTGGTTGGGTTTTAACTATGAAAGGTGAACAGGGCTACAACCGTTTTGCTCCAGCTTTCAAAATCTATAATGTAGATACTTTTAATGCAGAGAATGTTATCGTTCACCACGCTGGTGGAATGGGTTATATTGTTGAAAACAGTAAGGATATCGACCTTTATAAGTGTGTAATAACTCCTTCTCAAGGTCGTATAGTGTCTGTTACTGCCGATGCTACTCACTTTGTGGGTTGTCGTGGCAAAATCTCTCTTCGTGACTGTGTATTCCACAACCAGCTTGACGATGGCTCAAACATTCATGGTGCTTACCAAGAGGTTATGGATATTGTCGATCAAAACACTATCGGTCTGCGTGTTGGGCATCACCAACAGCTGGGTTTTGAGCTTGCACAAATTGGTGATACTATCGGTATGGTTAGACTTTCTGAATCGTTCGACTCTTACGCAAAACTTACCGTTAAATCTACTGAGTGTATTAATGGACGCTATCAAACTATCACTTTTAACGAGAAGATACCATCAAGAGTTCAAGCAGGTGACCTTTGCGAGAACCTTTCAGCATATCCTGAACTTCTCGTAGAAAATTGCGATCTTAGCCGTAGCCGTGCACGTGGTTTGCTGATTTCTACACCTAAAAAGACAGTTATCCGCAACAACTATTTTGCTCCACAAATGGAGGCTCTTCTTTTACCAGTTGAGAGCAGTAGCTGGTATGAGTCGGGTAGTGCTGCAAATGTACTTATTGAAAACAACGTTTTTCAAGATTGTACAAATGGTATGAATAGAGGTGTTATTCGCTTTGAAACCGACGATGAGAGCGAAAATATTGCATTTCACGATATTCAAATTTTAAATAATACTTTCAATCAATACGACAACTTAATACTTGAGATAAGAAATGTGGATGGTCTTGAATTTAAAGGTAATACAATCACAAATAGTGGCACTTTCCCTCTTCTTTATCCAGAAAATCCTGTAGTAATTATCGAAAACTCTAAAAATATTGAGTTTAAAAAGAACGATTATAAAGGTAAGGCTACTGAGATGATAGAGGTTCACGGTAAAGGCGAAGAGGTGAAATTTAAATAATTAGGTTTTTTGGAGTCTAATTTTTATTAAATTTATTCTTTATTTGCATAATTAAGTAGGGTAAAATAATTATTGGTGTATTTTTAAAAGTGCTATTGGAGATGAGATTTTTTGCTATTGAATCGAAAATATAGTGGTTCTATATTGAGATTTAATAGTGAAAAATAT